>JADGHD010000459.1 GCA_019689615.1 Frankia sp.
GCTGAGGCGTCCGAGGCCGAGTCCCGCTGAGGACCCCAGCCCCGCCCAGCCCGCGGGCTCGCGTGGGCTCCCGCGGCCGTCGCCTGACGGGACCGCGTCGGCCCGGCCCGTCGCCACACCCGCCGGCTGGCGGCCGGGCGCCGGCCAGCCTTCGGCCAGGCGCCGCTGATGGCGCTGACGGCCGGCCGCTGGCGGCGACAGCCGGCCGGCCGCCCACGGGCACCGGCGTCGTCTTCCACCTGCCGCCGGGTGATCGCGCTCGCGCGCAGGGGCAGCGCGCGGGTGCCAGGCGCCCGGATCCCCGTGCGCGGGGGCGCCGTGCCGGCCTGCGGCTCGCGCCTGCCTGACCACGCCCGGATCCCCGCGTGCGGGGCGCGCCTGGCCGGTTGGCCGGTGCGGCGGCGGGTAGCGACACATCGTCGCCGGCAGTGGGCCGGGCGGGCGAGCCTGGCCCGGACGGCGGGAACGGCGGGCCCCGACCGCCGCTCGACAGGGTGAATTTTCAAGATCGAGATCGGGAGGTCCGGCACTACGTTGTGCGCGCGGCGCCAGCCGCCGCCCAGGGCGAAAGGGGGGGCTCAGGCCGATGACCGACGTCCGACGACTACCAGGACCCGGCGCGGAGAAGTGGGAGTGGCAGCTGCACGGCGCCTGCCGCGGGGAGAGCACCGAGCTGTTCTTCCACCCGGAGGGCGAGCGTGGCCCGGCCAGGGCCGCGCGCGAGGCGGCCGCGAAGGCCATCTGTGCCCGCTGTCCCGTCATCAAGGAGTGCGCTGAGCACGCGCTGACCGCCCGCGAGCCCTACGGGGTCTGGGGCGGGATGAGCGAGTCCGAACGAGAGGCGATCCTGACCGGTCGCACCCGCCGCGGCGCCGCCCGCCCGGCCGAGCTGCCCCGCCGCCCGGCGGTCCCGGTCGCCCAGGTGGTCGCCTAGCCGGGGCGGGGTGCGTGTCCGGACATCTGCCGCCGGACCATGGCTCACCCGCGACGGGTGGGGGCCACGGTCCGTAGCCGGGACGCTGGCGTCGCCACCACGGGTCCGCTACCGTTCCGCGGCTGCGCCGATGACGAGGAGCCCGGCGATACGACGACGGAGCCCGGCTGGCGCGCGCACCAGCCGGGCTCCGTGTGGTTGCTGCCGGGAGGACGGCCCGTCAGAACCCGGGGCCGTGGCTGTGGCCGTGCCCGTGGCCGTGGCTGTGGCCGTGGCCAGCGGCGGCGGCGGGGGCCGGCTTCTCCGGCTTCTCCGCGACCAGGGCCTCGGTGGTCAGCAGCAGGGCCGTGATCGAGCCGGCGTTGGCCACCGCCGAGCGGGTGACCTTGACCGGGTCGATCACGCCGTCCGCGATCAGGTCGCCGTAGGACATGGTCGCGGCGTTGAAGCCGTGGCCATCGGGCATGTCGGCCACCTTGGCGACGATGACCGGGCCCTCCAGGCCGGCGTTGCGCGCGATCCAGTACAGCGGCGCGGACAGCGCCTCCCGCACGATGGCGACGCCGGACTTCTCGTCGCCGGTCCGGCCGAGGTTGTCCTTGAGCACCGAGGCGACGTGGACCAGGGTGGCGCCGCCGCCGGCGACGACGCCCTCGTCGATGGCCGCCTTGGTGGCCGAGACCGCGTCCTCCAGCCGGTGCTTCTTCTCCTTCAGCTCGACCTCGGTGGCCGCGCCGACGCGGATCACCGCGACGCCGCCGGCCAGCTTGGCCAGCCGCTCCTGCAGCTTCTCCCGGTCCCAGTCGGAGTCGGTGTTCTCGATCTCCTGCCGGATCTGCTTCACCCGGGCGGCGACCGACTCCTCGTCACCAGCGCCGTCGACGATCGTCGTGGTGTCCTTGGTGACGACGACCCGCCGCGCCCGGCCGAGGTTGTCCAGGCTGACCGCGTCGAGCTTGAGCCCGACCTCCTCGGCGATGACCTGGCCGCCGGTGAGCACGGCCATGTCCTGCAGCATCGCCTTGCGCCGGTCCCCGAAGCCGGGCGCCTTGACGGCGACGGCCTGGAAGGTCTTGCGCATGGCGTTGACGACCAGCGTGGACAGCGCCTCGCCCTCGACGTCCTCGGCGACGATGAGCAGCGGCCTGCGGGCCTGCACCACCTGCTCCAGCAGCGGGAGCAGGTCGTTGATGGCGCTGATCTTGCCCAGGTGCAGCAGGACGTAGGCGTCCTCGAGGACGGCCTCCATCCGCTCCGGGTCGGTGACGAAGTACGGGGAGATGTAGCCCTTGTCGAACTGCATCCCCTCGGTCAGCTCGAGCTCCAGACCCATGGTCTGGCTCTCCTCGACGGTGATCACACCGTCCTTGCCGATCTTGTCGATCGCCTCCGCGATCAGCTCGCCGACCTGGGTGTCCTGCGCGGAGATCGAGGCGACGTGGGCGATCTGCTCCTTGGAGTCGACCTCGATGGCCGCGTCCAGGAGCGCGTTCGAGACGGCCTCGACAGCGGCCTCGATGCCCGCCTTCAGCGAGACCGGCGCGGCGCCGGCGGTCACCTCCTTCAGGCCCTGGCGGACCATGGCCTGGGCGAGGACGGTCGCCGTCGTCGTGCCGTCACCGGCTACGTCGTTGGTCTTGGTGGCTACTTCCTTGACGAGCTGGGCGCCGAGGTTCTCGTACGGGTCGGTGAGCTCCACCTCGCGCGCGATGGTGACGCCGTCGTTGGTGATCGTGGGCGCGCCGTAGGACTTGTCGAGAACGACATTGCGCCCGCGCGGGCCAATGGTCACCCTCACCGCGTCGGCCAGCGTGTTCACCCCGTGCTCCAGCGCGTGCCGGGCCTCGGAGTGAAAGCTCAGGATCTTGCTCATGTGGTTGCGGTTCCTCCCGCTGCCGGTTGCCGGCACAAAGTCGAAGGGCGCACTCCGAGTACGGCGCCAGAAGGGGCGCCGCGCCCGGGGTGCGCCCCGTTGCGACTACTTCTCGATGATCGCGAGGACGTCGCGGGCGGAGAGGACCAGGTACTCCTCGCCGGCGTACTTCACCTCGGTACCGCCGTACTTGCTGTACAGGACGACGTCACCGACCTTGACGTCGAGCGGCACGCGCTTGCCGTCCTCGTAGCGGCCCGGGCCAACGGCGAGGACCGTGCCCTCCTGCGGCTTCTCCTTGGCGGTGTCCGGGATGACGATGCCCGACGCGGTCATGGTCTCCGCGTCCGACGGCTGCACGACGATGCGGTCCTCGAGAGGCTTGATGGCAACCTTGGTGGCGGTCGTCACGATCGACCTCCCCTTCCTGCGCTGGATGAGAGAGCGACCCTGGCGGCCTGCCGTCGCGGGTGAACAGGCGCCTGTCGCTGGTCGTTGGCACTCTCACGTGCCGAGTGCCAACTTAGCACCAGCATCGCCTTCGTCAACCGACCTGGTCAGGTCTGTCAACCGCCCGGCCGCGGATCTTTCTCACCGGTGCCAGCCCTGGGGGCAAGGCGGTCGCGAACGGCACGCGACCGGCCGGCCGGGCCCCCCGAAGGGCCGGGGGCTGCGCTCGTCACGGGCCTGCTCGGCGAACGCCGCGGCGGCCGCGTCGACGGGTGGCGCCGGGCCCGGTCGGTGATGCCCGGCGGTCAGTAGGTGACACCGAAGGCGGCGAGCCACGCCAGCGGGTCCACCTTGGAGCCGTCCGCGCCGCCGAGCCGGACCTCGAAGTGCAGGTGCGGGCCGGTGGACCGGCCGGTGTTGCCCTCGGCGCCGATCTGCTGGCCGGTGTCGACCTGCTGGCCGACGCGAACGTACATCCGGGACATGTGGCCGTAGAGGGTGACGACGTTGTCCTCGTGCTCGATCAGCACGACGTTGCCGTAGCCGGACTGCCAGCCGGCGTAGATCACCTTGCCCCGGTGCGCGGCGACGATCGGGGTGCCGAGCGCCGCCCCGAAGTCGATGCCGAAGTGGTGGCGGGAGGCGCTGAACCGCTGGGTGACCCGGGCCTCGATCGGCCGGACCCAGTGCGCCCTGGCACGCCGCTCGGCCTCCTCGGCCAGCGCCGCCTCCCGCTGTGCCGCCAGCTGGTCGGACAGCCCGGACAGCACCGACGCCCGGCTGAACTGGTGGGCGATGAGCCGCTCGCTCATCAGGTCGATCAGCGGGTCGCCTGAGGAGGCCTTCGGGGCGGCGGCCGCGACGATGCCGGCGGCCGAGCCGTAGAGGGGCCGGATGAACACCTCGGAGTGGTGGTCGCCGGGCTCTGCCGAGTGCGCGATCGCCGAGTTGTGCACCATGACCAGCCCGAGCGTCGAGACGACAGCGGTGGCCAGCCCTGTCCGGCCGACGAGCGCCACGGTGCTGGGGCGCCTGTGCCCGCCGCCGGCCCGGCCGCCCCGCCCGCTGCCGGTGTCATCGGAGTCGACGAGGTCGCCCGCCTCGTCGCC
>JADGHD010000460.1 GCA_019689615.1 Frankia sp.
CGCTTGGCGAAGCCGCCCCTGGTGACGGTGACGACCACGTCCTCCTGGGCGATCAGGTCCTCGATGGACAGGTCGCCCTCGTACGGCACGATCCGGGTGCGCCGTTCGTCGCCGTACTTCTCGACGATCTCGTTGAGCTCCTCGCCGATGATCTGGCGCTGCCGCTCCGGCGAGGCGAGGATCGCCTCCAGCTCGGCGACCCGGGCGCGCAGCTCGGCCGCCTCGTCGATGATCCGCTGCCGCTCCAGGGCGGCCAGCCGGCGCAGCTGCATGTCCAGGATCGCGGTCGCCTGGATCTCGGACAGCGAGTAGCGCTCCATCAGCTGGCCGCGGGCGACCTCGGCCGACTCGGCGTTGCGGATCAGGGTGATCACGTCGTCGAGGTGATCGAGGGCGATCAGCAGGCCCTCGAGGACGTGCAGCCGCTCCCTGGCCTTGCGTAGCTGGTAGCGGGTCCGCCGGACGATGACGTCGATCTGGTGCTCGACGTAGTAGCGGATCAGCTGGTCCAGGCGCAGGGTGCGCGGCACGCCGTCGACGATCGCCAGCATGTTCGCGCCGAAGGTGTCCTGCAGCTGGGTGTGCTTGTAGAGGTTGTTCAGCACGACCTTGGGGACGGCGTCCCGCTTGAGGTCGATGACCAGCCGCTGGCCGACCCGGGCCGAGGTCTCGTCGCGGACGTCGGCGATGCCCGAGATCTTGTTGTCCCGGACCAGCTCGGCGATCTTCTCGGCCAGGTTGTCCGGGTTGACCTGGTAGGGGAGCTCGGTGACGACGAGCTGGGTGCGGCCCTTGTTCTCCTCGACGTTGACGACCGCGCGCATCCGGATGCTGCCGCGGCCGGTCCGGTAGGCCTCCTCGATGCCGGACCGGCCGACGATCAGGCCGCTGGTCGGGAAGTCCGGGCCCTTGATGATCCCGATCAGGGCCTCGAGCAGTTCCTCGTCGGTGGCGTCCGGGTGCGACAGCGCCCACTGCACGCCCTCGGCGACCTCGCGCAGGTTGTGCGGCGGGATGTTCGTCGCCATCCCGACCGCGATCCCGCCGGCGCCGTTGACCAGCAGGTTCGGGAACCGGCTCGGCAGCACCAGCGGCTCGGACGAACGGCCGTCGTAGTTCGGCGCGAAGTCGACGGTCTCGGCGTCGATGTCGCGCAGCATCTCCATCGCCAGCGCGGCCATCCGGGCCTCGGTGTACCGCATGGCGGCGGGCGGGTCGTTGCCGGGGGAGCCGAAGTTGCCGTTCCCGTCGACCAGCGGGTAGCGCAGCGACCAGGGCTGCGCGAGCCGGACCAGGGTGTCGTAGATGGCTGCGTCGCCGTGTGGGTGGTAGTTACCCATCACGTCACCGACGATCCGGGAGCACTTGAAGTACCCCCGGTCCGGCCGGTAGCCGCCGTCGTACATGGCGTAGAGAACCCGGCGGTGGACCGGCTTGAGCCCGTCACGGACCTCCGGCAGGGCACGCCCGACGATGACCGACATCGCGTAGTCGAGGTACGACCGCTGCATCTCGACTTCGATGCCGATCGGCTCGATCCGGTCGCCGGGCGGCGGCGGTAGAACGTCGACCACGATGTCCTTCCAGGCAGTACGGAGTCAGCTTTGCGGTAGGGGAGCGGCAGGTCCGCGGGCGGGCGTGCTGGCGCGCACGCCACGGCGCACGCGCCGGCAGCGGCTCAGATGTCGAGGAAGCGGACGTCCTTGGCGTTGCGCTGGATGAAGCTGCGCCGGGCCTCGACGTCCTCGCCCATCAGCACCGAGAACAGCTCGTCGGCCACGGCGGCGTCGTCGAGCGTGACCTGCAGCAGGATGCGGCGGTCCGGGTCCATGGTGGTGTCCCACAGCTCGGCGGCGTTCATCTCGCCCAGGCCCTTGAACCGCTGGATCGCGTCCTTGGGCAGCTTGCGGCCCGCCTCGATGCCGCGCTCGATGAGGCCGTCCCGCTCACGGTCTGAATAGGCGTACTCCCAGTCCTCGCGGCTCCACTTGATCTTGTAGAGGGGCGGCTGGGCGAGGAAGACGTGCCCGGCCTCGACCAGCGGGCGCATGAACCGGAACAGCAGGGTCAGCAGCAGCGTGCGGATGTGCTGGCCGTCGACGTCGGCGTCCGCCATCAGCACGATCTTGTGGTAGCGCAGCTTGCTGATGTCGAAGTCGTCGTGGATGCCGGTGCCCAGCGCCTGGATGAGCGCCTGGACCTCGGCGTTCTTGAGCACCCGGTCGATCCGGGCCTTCTCCACGTTGAGGATCTTGCCCCGCAGCGGCAGGATCGCCTGGAACTTCGAGTCGCGGCCGCCCTTGGCCGAGCCACCGGCCGAGTCGCCCTCGACGATGTACAGCTCGCACCGTTCCGGGTCGGTGTACTGGCAGTCGGCGAGCTTGCCGGGCAGCCCGGTGCCGCCGAGCAGGCCCTTGCGCCGGGTCAGGTCGCGGGCCGCGCGGGCGGCGATCCTCGCCCGCTGGGCGTCCAGAGCCTTGCTCACGATCGCCCGCGCCTCGGTCCGGTTCACCTCGAACCAGTCCTTGAGCGCGGAGTAGCACATCTCCTGGACGAACTTCTTGGCCTCGGTGTTGCCGAGCTTCGTCTTCGTCTGGCCCTCGAACTGCGGCTCGGCGAGCTTGACCGAAATGATCGCGGTCAGGCCCTCCCGGATGTCGTCACCGGTCAGCCGCTCGTCGCCGCTACGCCCACCCTGCTTCACCGGCTTGAGCAGGTTCTGGTCCTTGGCGTAGGCGTTCACCGCGCTGGTGAGCGCCGCCCGGAACCCCTCCTCGTGGGTGCCGCCCTCGTGGGTGTTGATCGTGTTGGCGAACGTGTAGACCGACTCGTTGTAGCCGGCGTTCCACTGCATCGCCAGCTCGGCCTCGATCCCCCTGCCCTTGGCCTCGAGCGAGATGATCGAGCGGTGGATCGGCTCCTTCGTCGCGTTGAGGTGGGTGACGAAGTCGACCAGGCCGTTCTGGTAGCAGAAGGTGACCTCGACCGGCTCCTCGCCGCGCTCGTCGCGCAGGGTGATGGAGATGCCCTTGTTCAGGAACGCCATCTCCTGCAGGCGGCGGTAGAGGGTCTCGTACTTGTACTCGGTGGTCTCGAAGATCTCCGGGTCGGCCCAGAAGGTGATCGTGGTCCCGGTCTTCTTCGTCGGCTTCCCCTTGATCAGCGGGGTGGCCGGCCTGGTCGCGACGTACTCCTGCGACCAGTGGTAGCCCTCGCGCATGACCTCGACGTCGAGCCGGGTGGACAGCGCGTTGACGACGCTGATGCCGACGCCGTGCAGGCCGCCGGAGACGGCGTATGACTCGCCGTCGAACTTGCCGCCGGCGTGCAGGGTGGTGAGCACCACCTCGACGGTCGACTTCTTCTCGGTGGGGTGGATCCCGACGGGGATGCCGCGGCCGTTGTCATAAACCCGCACGCCGCCGTCGGGCAGCAGGGTGACCTTGATGGTGTCGCAGTACCCGGCGAGCGCCTCGTCGACGGAGTTGTCCACCACCTCGTAGACCAGGTGGTGCAGACCACGCTCCCCGGTGGAGCCGATGTACATACCTGGTCGCTTGCGGACCGCGTCGAGACCCTCGAGAACCTTGATCGAGCTTGCGTCGTATGCCACGCGCAGGGTCCCCTCGTTATGGGTCGAAGTCTGGACCCAGTCTACCTGGCAACCGGCCACAGCAGACGCAGGGTGGCGTCTGACGCCCGCGTAGCGACTGCGAACGGCACTGGGCGAACCCCCCTACACACCTCGCCACCCCGATCGCGCTGGCGCCGATCCACGCCGTTTCCCGGGGCCGCCCGGGTGGCCGCCCCCAGCGTCCGGGCCCGCCGGGGCCGGCTCAGCCGTAGGTGTCCCGGGGGCCGCGCCCGCCGGGGGCGCTCACCCCGCCATGCCGCCAGGACGGGGCTGTCGGCCCGCGGACACTGATCCGGGTCACCACGCCGGCGCCGAGCTCGGCACGCAGCGTGGCCAGCAGCCGGGGAACGAGCAGCCGCAGCTGGGTGGCCCAGGCCGTCGACTCCGCCACCAGCTCCAGCACGCCGTCACGCAGCGAGACCGGCCGGGCGTGCGCCGCGATCTCCGGGCCGACGATCGCGTCCCAGCGGGCCAGCACGGTGTGGTCGCGCGCCCGCGCCCGCCAGCCCCGGGCGGCCAGCAGCCGCTCGATCGCCGTGGCGAAGCTGGTCGGCTCGCGCCACTCCCGCCCGGGTGCGGCGATCCCGGGCTGGCGCGGCCGCCGCGGCGGCTCCCGGTCGTCAGCCGCCCCGGCGCCGCTGCCCCCGCCATCGTGGGCCGCACCGCCAGGCGTGCCGCCGGGGCCAGGCCCATATTCACAAAGACGCCCACACCAGGCGGAC
>JADGHD010000461.1 GCA_019689615.1 Frankia sp.
TCGAGGAGCGGCTGCTCGGCTCGGCGACCAGGCCGTCCCCGTCCCCCACCCGGTCGTCCAGCCCGTCCCCGTCGCCGACGTCGCCCCTCGGCGTTCCGCTGCCGGACGCCAACCAGGCGCTCGCCTGCGCGACGGCCGCGGCACTCGACCCCGGGAACCCCCTCGACTCCTGCCTGAGCGGCTCGCCTCCGCAGTCCCCATGACCCTGCCGCCGCTGCGCCGCCCGCGACCCGCGGACCTGACGGCAACCTTCGCCGGCTTCCCCCTGCCACAGGGGCTCGAGCTCCCGCCATACCGGCGTCGCGAGCTGTTGCTGCTGGTGTACGCGGGAGTCCTGGCGACGGCCGCGTTGGCCGCGCTGATGCTGGCGCATGACGGCCGACTGACCTTCCAGGTCGCGACCTACGGGCTTGGCTTCTGCGCGCTGTGGGGGCTCGGCCACCTGGCGGTCCGCCGCTGGGCACCGGCCGCCGACCCGCTGCTGCTGCCGATGGTCGCCGCGCTCAACGGCATCGGCCTGGTGATGATCTACCGGCTGGACCTGGCGCGGGCCGACGCCCTCGAGCGGGCCGGCCGTTCGGTGCCGACCGGGGCGGCCCAGACCCAGCTGATCTGGACGCTGCTGGCGATCATCGTCTTCATGCTGGTCCTCGCGGTGATCCGGGACCACACCACGCTCGCTCGCTACCAGTACACCGCCGGGCTCGCCGGGCTGGTCCTGCTGATGCTGCCCGCCCTGCCGCTGATCGGGACGGAGATCAACGGCGCCCGGCTGTGGCTGCGGCTCGGGCCGTTCTCGTTCCAGCCGAGCGAGGTCTCGAAGATCCTCCTGATGATCTTCTTCGCCGGCTTCCTCGGCCGGCAGAGCGACGTCCTGTCCATGCACTCCCGCTCCGTGCTCGGGCTGAAGCTCCCCCGCCCGCGCGACCTGGGCCCGGTGATCGTCGCCTGGCTGGCCAGCCTGGGCGTGCTGGTGCTGCAGCGCGACCTCGGCTCGTCGCTGCTGCTGTTCGCGATGTTCCTGGTCATCCTCTACGTGGCCACGGAGCGGGTGTCGTGGGTGCTGATCGGCGTCGGGCTGTTCAGCCTCGGCGCCTTCATCGCCTACCACCTGTTCAGCCACGTCCAGGTGCGGGTGGAGGGCTGGCTGCACGCGTTCGCCGGCGACAACCCGGACACGACCTCCTACCAGCTGGTCCAGGGGCTGTTCGGGTTCGCCGCCGGCGGCATCACCGGCACCGGCCTCGGCCAGGGCCACCCGGACAAGGTGCCGTACGCGAACACCGACTTCATCATGGCCAGCCTCGGCGAGGAGCTGGGGCTGACCGGCGTGATGGCCATCCTGACGATCTACCTGCTGGTCGTCGTGCGTGGCCTGCGCGCGGCGCTGGGCGCCCGTGACCCGTTCGGCAAGCTGTTCGCCGCCGGCCTGGCCGCCACCCTCGCCTTCCAGGTGTTCGTGCAGGTCGGCGGAGTGATGCGGCTGATCCCGCTGACCGGTATCACGCTCCCGTTCGTCTCCTACGGCGGCTCGTCGATCGTCGCGAACGCGGCGATCATCGCCCTGCTCCTGCGGATCAGCGACAGTGCCCGGCGCCCGGAGAAGCCCGGCAGCGCCCCGCTGTACGACCCGGACGCGGTGGCCGAGGCGAAGACCCAGGTGGTGAAGACAACGTGAGCCCCCAGCCCTCGGGCCGCGTGCCGTCGGTGCGCAACAAGCCCATCCGCAAGCTCACCGTCGCCTGCATGGTGCTGTTCGCCGCGTTGCTGATCAACGCGAACTGGGTGCAGGTCGTCCAGGTCAGCGCGCTCAAGGCGGAGCCGAGCAACCGCCGTGAGATCACCGAGCGGCTGGAGCGGGAACGCGGGCAGATCATCGCCGGCGACGTCGCCATCGCGAACTCCGTCCCGGTCGACGACGAGTACCGCTACCAGCGCCAGTACGCCAACGGGGTGCTGTACGCGCACCTGACCGGCTACTACAGCGTGTTCAACGCGACCGGGCTGGAGCGCTCCCAGGACGAGTTCCTCTCCGGCGACGACGACCGGCTGCTCGCCAGCCGGTTCTCCGACCTGCTGCGCGGCGAGAGCCGGCGTGGCGGCAACGTGGTGACCACGATCGACCCGGCCATCCAGCAGGCCGCGTTCGACGCGCTGCAGGCGGCGGCCGGCCCGAACGGCCGGGGCGCGGTGGTCGCGCTCGACCCGCGGACCGGTGCCGTCCTGGCCATGGTGTCCACGCCGAGCTACGACCCGACCCCGCTGGTCACCCACGACGAGGCGGCGGCCGAGGACGCCTACGGCGTGCTGTCGAACGACAGCAGCCAGCCGCTGCTCAACCGGGCGGCCCAGGAGACCTACCCGCCCGGCTCCACCTTCAAGATCGTCACCGCCGCGGCCGCGCTCTCCAGTGGCCGGTGGGAACCGAGCTCGCGGGTTCCCGCCCCGGACGAGCTGCCGTTGCCGCAGAGCACCGCGGTGCTGCCGAACTTCGGCGGCGAGCGGTGTGGCGACGGCCAGACCGACACCCTGATCCACGCGCTGACGATCTCCTGCAACACCGCGTTCGCCCAGCTGGGCATGGATCTCGGCGACGACGCCCTGCGCGCGCAGGCGGAGGCGTTCGGGATCGGCTCAACGATCGACAGCTTCGAGCTGCCCATGGCCAAGAGCGTCTTCCCCGCCGACCTCGACCAGGCGCAGACCGCCCAGTCGGCCATCGGGCAGTTCAACGTCCGCGTCACCCCGCTGCAGATGGCACAGGTGGTCGCGGCGATCGCGAACGACGGGCGGATGATGAAGCCGTACCTGGTGTCGGAACTGCGCGGGCCCGACCTCAAGCGGATCAGCTTCACCGAGCCGGAGGAGCTGGGCCGGCCGATCAGTAGCCAGGTAGCGGCCGAGTTGACCACCATGATGCAGTCCGTGGTCGACTCGGGCACCGGCCGTCACGCCCAGATCCCCGGCGTGGCTGTGGCCGGCAAGACCGGAACCGCCGAACGCGCACCGGGCGAGCCGCCCGACGCCTGGTTCGTCGGGTTCGCCCCGGCTGACAACCCCACCATCGCGATCGCGGTCGTCGTCGAGGACGGCGGCGGTGAGTCCGGGACCGGCGGCTCCGTCGCTGCCCCGGTCGCGCAGAAGGTCATGCAGACCGCATTGGACGTTCGAGGATGAACAACGCGTCGGGCCAGCCGGCCCAGCCAGCCCAGCCGTTCGCCGGGGCCGTTCCGGCGAACACCGTTCTCGACAACCGCTACCGCCTCGAGGGCCGGATCGCCTCCGGCGGCATGGGCGAGGTGTGGCGCGGGGTCGACCAGACCCTCGGCCGGCCCGTCGCCGTGAAGCTGCTGCGGCCGGAGTACGCCAGCGACGAGTCGTTCCTCGTCCGGTTCCGCGGCGAGGCCCGGCACGCCGCCCGGCTGTCCCATCCAGGAATCGCCTCGGTCTACGACTACGGCGAGGTGGTGACGACCGACGACCACCCGACCGCGTACCTGGTCATGGAACTGGTCGACGGGGAGCCGCTGTCGGCGATCCTGCACCGGGAGAAACGGCTGACCCCGGACCGGATGCTGGACATCCTCGGCCAGGCGGCCGACGCGCTGCAGGCGGCGCACGCGCTCGGCATCGTGCACCGCGACATCAAGCCCGGCAACCTGCTGGTCCGGCCGGACGGCATGGTCAAGGTCACCGACTTCGGCATCGCCCGCGCGGTCGACGCGGCCCCGCTCACCGCGACCGGGATCATGATGGGCACGGCCTACTACGTCTCACCCGAGCAGGCGTCCGGCCGCCCGGTCACCCCCGCGAGCGACGTCTACTCGCTCGGCGTCGTGGCCTACGAGTGCCTGGCTGGGCGCCGGCCGTTCGACGACCGCAACCCGATCGTCGTGGTCATGGCACACCAGCAGGACACCCCGCCGCCGCTGCCACCGGACGTGCCCTACCAGGTGCGGGCGCTGGTCGAGCAGGCGATGGCGAAGAACCCGGCGCGGCGGCCGGCGTCCGCCGGGGCGTTCGCGCGCAGCGCCGCCAGCATCCGCCGCGAGCTGTGGGCGGCATCCGAGGGGCGCTGGGCCGGGGCCGGCGGGGTGAACGCCGAGCTGACCGCCCGCCATCCCGGCCCGGCCGGCCCGCCGCCGCGCACCCGTTCCCGCACCCCGTCCTGGCTCGCCGACGGCCCGGCCGGTGGCTACGCCGCCGCGGGCGCCGGCCCGTCAGCCCCTGGCGGCCACGGCGGGCACGCCAGCCCGGTGGGCCCCGGCGGCCACAGGGCACCCGCCGGCCGCGGCGTGCCGGGTGCCGCCGCGGCGCACCAGGGCGGCGCGACCGCGTACCAG
>JADGHD010000462.1 GCA_019689615.1 Frankia sp.
ATGTGTATAAGAGTCTGGGGCCGCGGCGGGGCCGGGCCCCGGCCCTGCGTGGGGTCAGTTCAGTTCGGCCGTGATCTGCTCGTCGGCCTGGGCCGCGAGCGTCGCGACGTCGCCGCCCTGCGCGAGCTGGCTGAACAGGTCCTCCAGGATGCGCGTGCCCTCGACCGTCGCCCACTTCTCCGCCGGCGGGGTGAGCTTGGCGTTGGACGCGGCCTCGATCGTGGCCTGGGCGAACTCGTCGTCACCGAGCAGCGAGGCGAGCGACTGCCTGGCCGGGGTCAGGCCGTTCTCGGCGAGGATCGTCTGGTACTCGTCGCTGAGCATGAGCGCGAGCGCCTTGCGGGCGAGCTCCTGGTTCGGCGACTTCGCCGAGATCGCGATGTCGGAGCCACCGAGCAGCACCGGGGCCGGCTCGCCGTCCGAGCCGGGCAGCGCGAACACGCCCACCTGCTCAGCCAGGTCGGGGCAGCCGGAGTCGGGGTCGGTCAGCATCCCGTACACCCAGCCCGGGCGGGACATCATGCCGATCTGACCGGCGCAGAACGGGGTGACCGGGTCCGACTCGTTGGCGTCCGCCGGGGCGCCGGAGGCGTCCCGGAACAGGGTCTGGAACCGGGTCAGGCCCTCGATCGACTCCGGCGTCGACAGCGTGCCGACCCAGCCGTCGCCGTCCGGCGCCGCGAAGTCGCCGCCGGCGTCCCACAGGAAGGCCGCGCCGTCCCGCCAGTCCTGGCCGGGCAGCCAGTAGCCGGAGAACTCGGGCTGGCCGCTGTGCTGCTTGAGGGCGACCGCGGTGTCCACGAACTCCTGCATCGTGGTCGGGACCTTGGCGACGCCGGCCGCCTCGAACAGGTCCTTGCGGTAGAAGACGTACGTCGACCCGGCGTAGTAGGGAACCGCGTAGGTCCGGCCGTCGACGGTCGCGCCCTGGACGAAGCCCGGCAGCAGGTCGTCGCCGCCCAGCTCGGGGAGGAAGTCGGTCAGGTCGCTGAACGCGCCGGCCGCGGTGAACGTCGGGGCCTGGGTGTTACCGACCTCGACCACGTCCGGGGTCTGGTCAGCCGAGGACAGCGCGGTGGTCAGCCGCTCGACGAGCCCGTCCCACTCCTGCTCCTCGATCGTGAGCGTCGAGCCGGGGTTCTGCGCCTCGAACGTCTGCTTCAGCCAGTCCCGGGCCGCCTGCGGGGTGTCGGCGCCGTTGAGCCAGACAACGATGTCGGCCGTCGCCGCACCCCCGGACGTGGTGCCACCTTCGTCGTCGGACCCACATGCGGCGGCGGTTGCCAGCAGTGCCGCGGTCACGGCCGCGGCGGCCACTGTTCTGTAGATGCGCACCGTTCTTTTCCCTTCGCTTCCCCGCCTCGACGGCGACGGACCCAGTGCGGGACCCCTGCGACGCCCTGGGCGGGGCGTCACGACACCCCCAGTTCGCCGGCCAGGACCAAGCCGGTCGCACCGACGAGGACGCCGTCGTCCCCGAGCGCGGTTGGCCGGACCACGAGCTCCTCCGCCGAGACCGGCAGCACGCGGTCCCGGACGGTGGCCGCGGCCTGCCGCCCGAGGGGTTCGACGAGGTCGAGGGGTCCGCTGAGGACGACCTCGCCGAGGTTCAAGGTGGCCACCACCGGGGCCAGGGCCGCGCCGAGCCGCTCGCCGGCGTCCGCCAGCACGCGGCCCGCCGCCGCCTCCCCACCGGCCTGCGCCATCCGCCTGCGCAGCCGGGGCACCGACACGAACGTCTCCAGGCAGCCGCGGCGGCCGCAGGAGCAGTCCTCACCGTCCGGGTCGACCACGACGTGGCCGATCTCACCGGCCGAGCCGCGCTGGCCGTGCAGCAGCGTTCCGGACAGCACCAGCCCGGCGCCGACACCGGTGCCCAGCCGCAGCAGCATCAGGCCGTCCTCGTCGCCGCCGCCGAACGTGTACTCGCCCATCACGGCGGTGTTCGCGTCGTTGGCCACGTAGACCGGCAGGCCCAGCTCGTCCTGCAGGGTGTCGGCGAGCGGCACGTCGTGCCAGCCCAGGTTCGTCGCGTCGAGCACCACGCCGTCCGGGCTGACCACGCCGGGCGTCGCGACCCCCAGCCCCAGCGGCGGCCGCTCGGCCCGCGCCGTGAGGTCGGCGGCGAACGCGCGCACCAGGTCGGCGGCCTCGCCGCCGCGCCGGCCGCCGAGCGGGCGGGTCTCCCGCGTCAGCAGCTCGCCGAGCAGGTTGAACACCGCGCCGACGACCACGTCGTCGCCGGACAGGTCGATCGCGACCACGTGCCGGGCGTCGGCGACCAGGCCGACGAGCGTCGGTGGCTTGCCCACCCGACGGCTGGTCGGCGGCGCGCCGAGCTCCTCCACCATGCCCTCGTCGATCAGCTCGGCGACCAGGTCGGACACCGTGACCCGGGTCAGCCCGCTGGCGCGGGCGAGGTCGGCGCGGCTGGTCGGCCCGGCCATGAAGAGGTGCTGCAGCAGCATCGACCGGTGGTGGCGGCGGGAGTCCGCGCGCTGCAGCTTGGTCCGCTCGCGGAGCGGGCGCTCGGTGGGGCTACGCCAGGACACGTTTGTTAGTTCATCAGACTTACATATAGCTCCGCAAGGGTTCGCGCCGATCTGATCTCGTCCGTACCGCCCGCCCCGGCTGCTCCCGGGATGCCCACGGACGGCCCCAGCGGCCGGGAACCGGCGGGAGATGGCGGGATGACCTGCCCGGACGCGCCCAGGGGACCCGCGCCGCGGTGGCTCGTCCGGGCAGCGAATGGACTCGGTTGTCGGGCCCGCCCGGTCCTGGCCCCGCTGGCCTGGGAGGCTGGTTACATGACGCATCCGCCGAAGCGCCCCGCCGCGGACCAGTCGGCGGCCGCGCACCCGGCCGCCCCGCCAGGCGCCCGGCACCCGGCGTCCCCGCCCGCGTCCGCGCCACCGGGCCCCGCGCCAGCGTCGGCTGCGCCAGCCGCGGCCGCGTCGGCTGGGCCAGCCGCGGCCGGCACGGCGTCAGCTGGGCCGCCCGGAAGCGCCGGCGCCGCCCGGCCGCGGCTGGTCGGGGTGGACGCGGCGCGGGGCGTCGCCCTCATCGGGATGGTCGCCACGCACGTCTTCCCGCCGTTCGACGAGCTGGGTCAGCACGTGACGCGCAGCCACCTGGTCTTCTCCGGCCGGTCCGCCGCCGCGTTCGCGGTGCTGGCCGGGGTGGCGCTCACGCTGTCCACCGCACGGGCGGCCAGCCCTGTCGTGTCGACCCTGGTCCGCGCGGTCTGCGTCGGCGCGATCGGGCTCGTCCTCGGTGCCCTGGGCTCCGGGATCGCGATCATCCTGCCGTACTACGCGGTGCTGTTCGTGCTGGCGCTGCCGCTGCTGCGGGCGTCGCGGCGGGTGCTGGCAGCGGTGGCGGCGACGGCCCTGCTGGCGGTCCCGGTGCTGAGCCAGCTCGTCCGGCCAAGGCTGCCGGAGCCGGTGCTCGACCAGCCGAGGTTCGCGACGGTCCTGACGTCACCGCTGCGGGTGCTGCGCGAGCTGCTGCTCACCGGCTACTACCCGGCGCTGGCCTGGATCGGCTACCTGGCCGTCGGGATGCTCGTCGGCCGGCTCGACCTGCGCTCGGCCCGCACGGCCGGCTGGCTGCTCGGCGCCGGCGCCGCGGTCGCGGGCCTGGCCTCCACCGCGTCCTGGCTGCTGCTCGGCCCCGGCGGCGGGCACGACGCGCTGCTGCGCTCGGCCGCCGTGCTGCCGGGCGTCGGCCCCATCCCGGACGAGTCGCTGGATTTGACGCTGGACTCCGGCATGTTCGGCACCACCCCGACGGACACGTGGTGGTGGCTGGCCGTCGACACGCCGCACTCGAGCACGCCGTTCGACCTGGTCCACACCACGGGCACCGCGCTGGCCCTGCTCGGCGCGGCGCTGCTGGTCGCGGGGGCCGGCCGGACGGCCGGGCGCGTCCTGCTGCTCCCGCTCGCCGCCATCGGCTCGATGACCCTCACCTGGTACACGCTGCACGTCGCGGTCATGTCCACCGAGGGCCTGCTCCCCGAGACGCCGGGCGCCTCCTACGCGGTGCAGGTCGCGCTGGCGCTCGTGGTCGCCACGGCCTGGCGGGCCACCGGCTCCCGCGGCCCACTGGAAGCCGCCATCGCCGCCCTGGCCCGCGCTGCCACCACCACCCGCACCGCCTGACATCGCGCGGACCGGTAGGGCACAGTCGCGGCTGGTCGTGCCCGCCCGACGGGGCCCGCGGTCATGCCGTCGGCGGCGCGATGGGTGGGAGCCGGGCGCGGGCTAGACCGGCGGGGCGCTCGGTGGTTCCGGGTCGGCGGGGCGGGGGTGCAGGGCATGGCCGTTCAGTGGCGTT
>JADGHD010000463.1 GCA_019689615.1 Frankia sp.
GGCCCGCCGGGGTGGCCGTCGGGGGCCGGGACGGCCGTGGCACTGTAGAACTCGCCATGACGACACCGTTGCCCCGCAGCTTCTCGGCCCGGACCAGGGCCGCGCTGGCCGTCGAGCGGCTGGCGTCCGAGGCGTCCCGCCGGCTGGGCCGGGGATCCGGCGAGATGATCGGTGGCAAGCTCGCGCTGCGGGTGTCGCCAGGGGCGCTGGTCGAGGTCGGCGCGGGCCGATGGAGCGCCTGCGTCTCCGCGACCAACGGAAAGACCACCACCACCCGGCTGCTCGCCCGGGCCCTGGGTACCCGCGGGCCGGTGAAGTCGAACAGCGGCGGGGCGAACATGGCGCCCGGTGTGCTCGCGGCGCTGTCCCGCCCGCCGTATGACGCTCCGGCGGCGCTTGAGGTCGACGAGATCTGGCTGCCGAAGGTCGCCCGGCAGATCCGGCCGAAGGTGGTGCTGCTGCTCAACATCAGCCGGGACCAGCTGGACCGGTCGAACGAGACGCGTCGGATCGCCGCGATCTGGCGGGAGCTGGGCAGCGGCCTTGACGACTGCACGGTGGTCGCGAACGTGGACGACCCGCTGGTCACCTGGGCGGCGCAGACCTGGCCGAAGCAGGTGTGGGTGTCGGCCGGGCAGAACTGGACCGCGGACGCGATGGTCTGCCCGCAGTGCGCCAAGCTGCTGCACCGCAACGAGACCGGCTGGTGGTCGGACTGCGGGCTGGCTCGCCCTGAGCCGATCGTCGCGGTCACCGGCATGGACGAGCTGATGTGGTTCGGGCGCACGATCAAGGCGTCGATCGGCCTGCCCGGCCGGGTCAATCTCGGTAACGCGGCGATGGCGGCCGCGGCGGCCCGCGAGTACGGCGTCGAGATCGAGGACGCGTTGGCCGCGATGAGCGGGCTGGCCGACGTGCAGGGCCGTTACCAGGAGGTCCTGCTCGGCTCGCGCGGGACCAGGGCACGGATGCTGCTGGCGAAGAACCCGGCCGGCTGGGTCGAGATGATGGAACTGCTGAACTCCGCCGAGCCGCGCACGCTGATCATCGACTTCAACGCGCAGACGGCGGACGGGCGGGACCCGTCCTGGATCTGGGACGTGCCGTTCGAGCGGCTGGCCGGCCGGCGGGTGCTGGTCACCGGCGGGCGCAAGGAGGACATGAGCGTCCGGCTCGCCTACGCCGAGATCCCGCACACCGTGCACGCGAACGCGGAGGAGGCGGCGCTGGTGGCCAACGAGCCACGGGTCGACGTGGTCGCGAACTACACCGCGTTCCGCGACCTGCTGGTCCGCACGGCGCCGGCGCCCAGGAACGCCCAGCCGCGCCCGCCGTCGGCCGCGCAGCGCGGCGGCCAGGCGGGGCCGGCCCCCCTGGCCCGCAAGGCCGGCAGATGGTGACGCCGCCCGGCCGGCCAGCGCCCGGCGGCTGGCCCGCCCCCGGCGGCGTTCCCAGCCAGGGCGGCGCCGGTCAGTACGGCCGCACGGACATCCCGGGCGGTTACGGGCCGGCGTCGGCTGCCGACACCGCGCCGCTGCCCGCCCCGGTGGATCCGCCGTTCCCGGCCGCCGCGCCGACGGCGCGCCGGCCTGGCGGGGAGTCGGCGACCCGGATCGCGCTGATCTACCCCGAGCTGCTCGGCACCTACGGCGACGGTGGCAACGCGATCGTGCTGGCCCAGCGGCTGCGCTGGCGCGGCATGCCGGTCGAGGTCGTCAATGTGCCGGCCGGGGAGCCGGTGCCGGCCGGTTGCGACATCTACCTGCTGGGCGGCGGTGAGGACGAGCCGCAGATGCTGGCGGCCGACGGCCTGCGGCAGAACAGGTCGATCGAGCGGGCGGTCGCCGGTGGCGCCGCGGTGCTCGCGGTCTGCGCCGGATACCAGGTGATCGGCCAGTCGTTCCCGGCCAGCGGGAAGATCTGCGACGGCCTCGGGCTGATCGGCGTCGAGACCCGCCGGTCCTTCGAGCCGCCGGGCTCGCCGCTGCCCCCGCGGGTGGTCGGCGACCTGGCGGTTGACCCGCACCCGTCGCTGCGGCTGCCGCTGCTGCTCGGCTATGAGAACCACGGCGGGCGGACCAGGCCGCTGCCCGGCGCGTCCGGGTTCCCGCTCGGCCAGGTGCGTCTTGGGCTGGGCAACGGGACCCCGGACGGGACGGACGGCTTCGTCGCCGGCAAGGTCATCGGCACCTACCTGCATGGCCCGGTGCTGGCGCAGAACCCAGCGCTGGCCGACCTGCTGCTGACCTGGGTACACGGGACGCTGCCGGTACTGTCCGGACCGCCGGAGGCCGAGGCGCTGCGCGCCGCGCGCCTGCGTGCGCTGGAGCTCGCCTAGCCGGCCCGGCGCCGCGCCAGCGCGCGGCAAGGGGTGGTGAGATCGGCTATGCCGCGGGTGGTGAGATCGGGTATCCGGTGCTGGCGCCGCCCCGCTCGGCCGGCTACTGGGGTGCCACCTGGGCGGCCGTCGGGCCAGCCCCGCCCGCCGTCGGCCCAGGTGGGGATGCCGGTGGCGGCTGCGCCGCGTCCGCCCCTGCCGGCGATGCCGCGGGCGGCGCTGGCGGTACCCCCGGCGCTGGCGGCGCCCCCGGCGCTGGCGCTGCCCCTGCCGCCGACGAACCAGCCGCCGAGGGCGGCGACGGCGGGACAGGCCGACGCGGGTCGCGCGCGCCGAGCGAGACGTTCAGGCGGTGCAGCAGGTCGGCGAGCGTCTCCCGGTCCTGCTCGCTCCAGGACTCGATGGCCGCGGCCAGGCCGGCCGCCCGCCCCGCCCGGGTGCGCTCGAACCGCTCCCGGCCGGCCCGGGTGATCTGGATCAGCGCCGCCCGCCGGTCGGTCGGGTCGGCGACGCGCTCGATCAGCCCCGCCGCGTCCAGCGCGGCGGCCTGCCTGCTGATCGTCGAGAGGTCCAGCATGAACACCGAGCCCATCGCGGTCAGCCGAGACGGGCCGTACTCGACGAGGTAGCCGAGCAGCCGGTAGGCCGCGCGGTCCAGAGGCGGCTCGGTGTCCCCCGGAGCTCGCATCTCGATCCGGTCGGCGCGCCGCCCCAGCGCGGAGAGCTCGCGCTCGATCCGGTCGACCGCCGCGTCTGACATTCGCGGAACCTCCCGACCGGTCGCCGGCCGTCGCCAACGCCGCAGTGACCCAGCTGGGCCCGCCCGCGCGGCCACGCCCAATCGTGACCGCCCGGGGCCGACCCGTGCCCGATGAGCCTACGGCGCCCGCCCGTGACCGTGGGCCGCGGCCCGGACCGCCAGCGCGACACGCCGCCGACGCGGCGTGGCCACCAGGTAGGCCACATGGTCGTGCCAAACCACTGCCGCCCGCTGACCGGATGTGCCACCTTGGGGAGCGTGGCCGTGATGCCTGCTCAGCTCACCAAGTGGTGGGGCGCGAACAAGAAGAAGGTTCTGATCGGCGGGATCGTCATCGTGGTGATCTGGGCGTGGGCGAACGGCGGCAGCGGCCCCGACACCAAGGTCGAGACGATCCCGGACCGGTACGCGTCGGCGGACCGCGAAGTGCGGGTGCACGCGGAGAAGGACGCGGACGAGCCGCTCCCGCTGGTGCTTGTCCTGCACGACAACAACACCGCCGCCGAGACGCTGGAGCGCGACAGCGACGCGTCGCGCATCGCGGACCGCCGTGACTTCGCGGTCGTCTACCCGGAGGCGGTCGGCGGGACCTGGCGGGTCGACCCGAACGGGCCGGATGCCCAGTACCTGCGGGACGTCGTCAGCTACCTGGCCGAGGAGTGGACCGCGATCGACCCGAACCGGGTCTACGTCTGGGGGATCGGCGAGGGCGCGCGGCTGGCGCTCGCCGTCGGCTGCGCGGACGGCTCGCAGTTCGCCGCGATCGGGGTCGTCGGCCAGTTCGACCCAGAACCCGGCCCGAACTGCGAGGACCGGGTGCCCAGCGCCCGGATCCGCGAGGCGGCCTGGGACGAGGACGTCACCAAGGACCTGTGGGACTTCTCCAAGGACGTGACCCGCGCCGGCTGACCGGCACCCGCCCCGCCCCTGCTGGCGGACGGCGTGGCGGCACGCCGTCGCGCGCTCGCTGCTGCCCGCCAAGCGCCGTGGCACCGGTGGGCCCCGCCCCGCCGGATGGGGGGGAGATCCAGCGAGGCGGGGCCGTCGGCGCCGCACCCGTCACGGGGTGCGGTCGGCACCGGCCGAGGGGGGTCGGCCGGGAGCTGTGGAGTTGGCGGCTGCCTGGGGCCAGGGCCGCGTCGGTGCCGCCGGGCCGGGGCTGATCCCGTCAGCCCCGGCCCGGCGGCGGGGCCGGCCCCCCGCCCCGGGGGGGGGGTCGCCTGACCCGCGC
>JADGHD010000012.1 GCA_019689615.1 Frankia sp.
CCCACCCCCACCCCCCCCACCCCCCCCAACCCGTCGGGGGGGGGGGGGGCGGGGGGGGGGCCCCCCGCCGGGGGGCCCGTCCGCCGCCTACTCGGCCGGCAGCCCGTCAGCCAGCGCCGCCGGCCCGAAGCCCGCCGTCGGCCCGACACCCTCGGCCAGCGCCGGCCCGTGGCCAGCGTCCAGCTCCGCGCGGGTCTGGCGAAGCCGGGCCAGCAGGCTCTGCCGCAACGACTCCGGCGCCCGCTCGCCCCCGCACTTGCGGGCCACCAGCATCTTCACTTCCTGCTCGACGCCGAACGCCCGCAGGCACGGCGAGCACTCGTCCAGGTGCGAACGGATCAGGTTATGCTGCTTGCCGTCGCATTCGCCGTCGAGGTACAGGAACACGGCATCGAGCACCTTGCGGCAGTCGATCTCGTGGGGCTGTCCGCAGCTCACGGCGCGCCGCCCTCGTTCCCGGAGGAGCCGGCGGGCACCAGCCCGCGCTCCCGTGCGTACTGCTCCAGCGACTTGCGCAGGCCACGCCGGCCACGGTGCAGCCGGGACATGACCGTGCCGATCGGAGTGCCCATGATCTCGGCGATCTCCTTGTAGGCGAAACCCTCCACGTCGGCCAGGTACACCGCCATCCGGAAATCCTCGGGCAGCGCCTGCAGCGCCTCCTTGATGTCGCTGTCTGGCAGGTGCTCGAGCGCTTCCATCTCGGCGCTCTTCAGGCCAGTCGAAGTGTGCGACTCGGCCTCGGCCAGCTGCCAGTCCTCCACCTGCTCCGTCGGGCTCTGCAGCGGCTGGCGCTGCCGCCGGCGGTAGTTGTTGATGAAGGTGTTCGTCAGGATCCGGTACAACCAGGCCTTGAGGTTGGTCCCCTCCTGGAACTGGTGAAACGCCGCGAACGCCTTGACGAAGGTCTCCTGCACCAGGTCCTCGGCGTCGGGCGAGTTGCGCGTCATCCGCAGCGCGGCCGCGTACAGCTGGTCCAGGTATGGGAGCGCGTCGCGCTCGAACCGCGCGCTCCGCTCCTCGGCGGTCTCGTCGACCAGGATCACTCCCTCGTGCCGGCCACCAGGCGCATCCGCCGCCACCGGGGCGGCGCCCGCCGGAGCCTGTCGTCGCACCAGCGGCTCTCGTCCCGCCGGCGGTGGTTGTGAATCCGGCTGCGCCTTGCGACCGTCGCCGGTCCCCTGGGGGGACGATACCCCGCCCGTCGGGCCTCCGCCGGCCGCCGCGACGACTCCCAGCCGTCGGCCGGGGGCCGGGGGCGTCGCGGTGGCGCACCCACCGCGCTGACTCTGCGCCGCCAAGACAACCTCCATGACCTCTGCCTCCACCGATCGAAAACCCGGCTGGCGCCCGCCGGATTCCCGCGGCGGTGGTCACAGCAGGCCCAACAGCCACCGGGCGCCCAGGCTGGCGGCCTCGTCGGCCACCTCGGCCACGCTGCGCCCGTCCGACCTGCGGGTCCGGAACGAGTGGTCCGCTCCGGCGACGACGTGCACCTCGACGCCCCGGGCCTGGTCGGGCTCCGGCCGGCCGAACGGGTCCCGCTCCCCCTGCACGACCAGCACCGGCACCCCGGCGTCGGCCAGCTCGTCCTGCCGGGACGGCCGGCCGCCCGGCGGGTGCAGCGGGAAGCCCAGCGCGAGCACCCCCCGCGCCCCGGCGGCCCTCGCGGTGCGCACCGCCACCCGCGAGCCCATCGACGCGCCGGCCAGCGCGAGCCGGGGCGGCGAGCCGAGCGCCCCGACCGCGGCCAACAGCACGGCGTCCAGGCGGGCCGGCCGGTCCGGCGCCCGCCGGCCGGCCACCCGGTAGGGCATCTCCAGCCTGCCGACCACGGCGCCCCCGGCCACGAGCAGCTCGGCGAGCCGGGTCAGCACCGGGGTATCGGTACCGGAGCCGGCCCCGTGCAGCAGCACCACCACCGGCCGGTCCCCGGCCCGTTCGGGCAGGTCGGGAACCACGGTGAGGCGGCCACCGTCCACAGAGAGGACAGCCGTTGCTTGCTCAGCCACCCCCGCGGTTGTCAGACTTCCGGCTCTGCCTTGTGACATGCCTCGCATCACCGCCCACTGAAGGGTAGGAATGGTTCATGCTGTCGCGCTCTGGCCTTGATCCCGAGTTCCGGCGTCCCGCGCCGACGGTGGTCTGCGAGGCGCCCGCGGGCAGCGACGACCCCTACTGGTCGTTCTACGACGAGGTCGCCTCGGTCCAGCTTCGGGAATGGCTGCCGAGCGCGCCGTCGCGGGTGCTGGACGTCTCCGGCCAACGCGACCGGTTCGCCCGGCAGATGGCCGCGGCTGGCCACCGGGTCGTGCGGGTCGTCAACAGCCCGCAGGGGGCCACGTCCGGGAGCGACCCGGACGGCGCGCTGCCGCCCGGCGGCCTGCTGCGGGTGGTCGGCGACGCCCGCAGCCTGGACTGGTTCGCGCCCGCCTCGTTCGACGCCGTGCTCGCCGAGGGCCGCGCGCTGTCGTTCTGCCTGGCGACCGAGAGCACGCTCGAGGAGATCCACCGGCTGCTGCGCCCGGGCGGGCGGCTCCTGCTGTGCGTCGACTCGCTGCTGCTGGGCCTGGCCCGGCTGGCCGAGCAGCACCGCTGGGCCGAGCTGTCCGACGTGCCGCGGGCCGACGTCGTGCTGGTGCCGGCCGAGGACGGCACGATCACCCGCTGCTTCTGGCCGGAGGAGCTCACGGCGGTGCTCACCAGCGCCGGCCTGGTCGTCGACTGGATCCGGCCGCGCACCGTGCTGTCCGCCGAGGCGGTCAAACGGGCCCTCGCCGCCGACATGTCCTCCTTCCCGACGCTCGTGCGCACCGAGGTGGAGCTGGCCGCCGAGCGCCAGGGCGAGTCCATCGGCATCCACCTGATCGCCTCGGCGCGCCGGCCCGACTGACCCCGCCCGGCCCGGACCCCGCCCGCGGCCGGCGACAGGCATGCTGGGGGCGTGACGACTGCGACACGGCTGCCTGCGGACCCCTGGCCAGCACCATCAGCGACCGGTCCGGTACGAGCGGTGGTGCGCGTTCCGGGCTCGAAGTCGGCGACGAACCGGGCGCTCGTGCTCGCCGCCCTCGCCGACGGCAAGTCCCGGCTGCGCGGCGCGCTGCGCTCCCGGGACACCCTGCTCATGGCCGGGGCGCTGCGCGCGCTCGGCGCCGAGGTCCGCGAGGACGACGGCCCGGGCGGCGACTGGGTGGTCCGCGGCGGCCTGCGCCGCCAGCGCGACGACGCCGACCCGGCCGAGGTGGCGGTGGACTGCGGCAACGCCGGCACGGTCGCCCGGTTCACCCCGGCGCTGGCCGCGCTGACCGCCGGTGACGTGCGCTACGACGGCGACCCGCGGATGCGCGAGCGCCCGCTGGCCCCGCTGCTCGGCGCGCTGCGTCGGCTCGGCGCCGACATCGACGGCGACGTCATGCCGTTCACCGTGCACGGCCGCGGCCGGCTCCCCGGCGGCGCGGTCACCCTCGACGCCACCCAGTCCAGCCAGCTGATCTCCGGGCTGCTGCTGGCCGCGCCGCTGTACGACGCCGGCGTCGAGGTGCGCCACGTCGGCGGGCGGCTGCCCTCGGGGCCGTACCTGGAGATGACCATCACCGACCTGCGGGCAGCCGGCGCGGTGGTCGACGCGGAGCCAGCGGACCCGGCGAGCGGCCGCCCGCCCGTCTGGCGGGTCGAGCCGGGCGCGCTGCGCGCCTACGACCGGGCGATCGAGCCCGACCTGAACAGCGCCGCGCCGTTCCTGGCCGCCGCGGTGGCCACCGGGGGCGAGGTGCTGGTGCCGGACTGGCCGGCCGACACCACCCAGCCCGGCCGGATGCTGCCCGGCCTGCTGGAGGCGATGGGCGCGCACGCCGAGTGGACGCCGGCCGGCATGCGGGTGCGCGGCGGCGCCGGCATCCACGGCATCGACGCCGACCTGGGCGACGTCGGCGAGGCCGCGCCGGTGCTGACCGCGCTGGCGGTGATCGCCGACTCGCCGTCCCGCTTCCGCGGGATCGCCCACCTGCGGCTGCAGGAGACCGACCGGCTGGCGGCGCTCGCCGAGCAGCTCGGCCGGCTGGGCGCCGACATCACCGTCACCGAGGACGGGCTGGCGATCCGCCCGGCGCCGCTGCGCCCGGCCCGGCTCGACCCGCTCGCCGACCACCGGCTGGCGATGACCTACGCCGTGGTCGGGCTGGTCGTGCCCGGGGTGACGGTGGACGACATCGCGACGACCGGCAAGACCGTGCCGGACTTCCCGGCGCGCTGGGCAGCGATGCTGGCCGGCTGATGGCGGGCTGAGGGCAGGCGGCGGCATGCGACGCGACTACGGCCGGCGTGACCTCGACGAGGACGACGTCCGCACCCGGCCGGGGCGGGGCTCCCGGCCACGGACGCGGGAGCGCCCCCAGCACGCCGACGCGGTCGAGGCGGTGGTCGTCGGGGTCGACCGGGGCCGCTACACCTGCCGGCCCACCGAGCCGGGCTCGCGGGCCGCGTTCGGCGCCGTCGCCGGGCCGCTGGTGGCCGCGGTGCGCGGCGGGGACCTGCGCCGGGTGCCGGTGGTCGTGGGCGACCGGGTCGCGCTGGTCGGCGACACCTCGGGCAGGCAGGGCGCGCTGGCCCGGATCGTGCGCCGCGGCGAGCGGACCAGCGTGCTGCGGCGGACCGCGGACGACACCGACCCGACCGAGCGGCCGATCGTCGCCAACGCCGACCAACTGGTGATCGTCACCGCGCTCGCCGACCCGCCGCCGCGGCCGGGCCTGATCGACCGCTGCCTGGTGGCCGCCTACGACGGCGGGCTCGTCCCGGTGCTGTGCCTGACCAAGGCCGACCTCGCCGACGACAGGCCGCTGCGCGAGCTGTACCGGCCGCTGGGCCTGCCGGTGGTGACCAGCCGGCCGGACGTGGAGCCGACCGAGCTGCGAGAGCTTCTGGCCGGCCGGGCGAGCGTGCTGTTCGGGCACAGCGGCGTCGGCAAGTCCACCCTGGTCAACCGGCTGGTGCCGAACGCGGACCGGGAGATCGGCGAGGTGAACGCGGTGACCGGCCGCGGCCGGCACACCTCGTCCGCGGCGGTGGCGCTGCCGCTGCCCGGCGGCGGCTGGGTGGTCGACACGCCAGGGGTGCGCTCGTTCGGGCTGGGCGCGGTCAGCCCCGCCCGGGTGCTCGCGGCGTTCGCGGAGCTCGCGGACGCGGCGGCCGGCTGCCCGCCCGGCTGCACCCACGCCGAGGGGCTGGCGGACTGCGCGCTGGACGAGGCGGTGCGGGCCGGCGACGCCGACCCGGCGCGGCTCGCGAGCCTGCGCCGGCTGCTGGCCGCCCGCGCCGGCTGACCGAGCGCGGTCGCCGGCCGCGTTGGCCGACTGGTGCGCGTCCACCGCGTCACAGAAGGAGATCCCGACCGCTGCGTGCCCGTAGGCTCACTAGCGTGACCCTGTCGTACTCGCCGGCCCCTGCCTCCGCCTCGAGCAGTTCGTCGACCTCGGCCAGCCAGGCCGCCTCCGCGAAGGCCGGCCCGGCGTCGCCGTCGCCGGCGGACGACCTCGCGCTGGCCCTGAGCCTCGCCGACGCCGCCGACAAGATCACCCTCTCCCGCTTCCAGGCGGTCGACCTGCGGGTGGAGTCCAAGCCGGACAACACCCCCGTCTCGGACGCCGACACGGCGGTCGAGGCGATGATCCGGGAACGGCTGGCCGCCGCCCGGCCGGACGACTCGGTCCTCGGCGAGGAGGAGGGCCTGTCCGGCGACGCGCAGCGGCGCTGGATCCTCGACCCCGTCGACGGCACCAAGAACTTCGTCCGCGGCGTCCCGGTCTGGGGCACCCTGCTCGCGCTGGAGGTCGACGGGGAGATCGTCGTCGGCGTGGCCAGCGCCCCGGCGATGGGCCGGCGCTGGTGGGCCGCCCGCGGGGCCGGTGCCTACACCAGGACCGCGACCGGGGACACCAGGGCGCTGCGGGTCTCGTCGGTGTCCCGGCTGGAGGACGCGTTCCTGTCGTTCGCCTCGCTGGAGGGCTGGGCCGAGGCCGGCCGGCTCGACCAGTTCATGAGCCTGGCCGGGCAGGTCTGGCGGACCAGGGCGTACGGGGACTTCTGGTCGCACATGATGGTCGCCGAGGGCGCGATCGACGTGGCCTGCGAGCCGGTGGTGTCGCTGTGGGACCTGGCCGCGCTGCAGGTGATCGTCGAGGAGGCCGGCGGGCGGTTCACCGACCTCCGCGGCCAGCGCGGCGCGGGCCATGGCACGGTCCTGACCACCAACGGCCACCTGCACGAGGCTGCGCTGGCCTCGTTCACGGCCGGCTAGGCCGGCGATGAGCGGGGCGGCGGCCGAGGGCCGCCGGGTGATCGGGTTCGCCCACCGCGGTGCCCCCGCCTGGTACCAGCGGGAGAACACCCTGCCCGCCTTCGCTCGCGCGCTCGCGCACGGCGCGTCGCTGGAGTCCGACGTGTGGCTCACCGCGGACGGCGTGCCGGTGCTGCACCACGACCCGCAGCTCGGCCGGCCGCTGCCGGTCCTGCCACGGCGCCCCCTGTCCTCGCTGACGGTCGACGAGCTGCCTGGCTGGCTGCCCTCGCTGCCAGCGCTCTACCAGGAGCTCGGCACCGGGTTCGAGCTGAGCCTCGACATCAAGACCGCCGACCAGGCCGCCTCGGTGACGGCGGCGAAGGCGGTGGTGGCCGCGGCCCGCGAGGCCGGCGGGCAGGACGCGGTCCGCCGGCTGTGGCTGTGCGGGAACCTGGGCAACGTTGCCCGCTGGCGGGAGGTCGACCCGGACGTGCACCTGGTCGACTCGGGCTCACTGGCCGGCGTGCGGGCCGAGGGCGGGATCGCCCGCTACGCCGCGCGGCTGCGGGCCGCCGGGGTGGACGCGCTCAACCTGCGCGCCCGCGAGTGGGTGGCGCCGGTCGCGCCGATCGTCGAGGTACTGCACGACCACGGCCTGCTGGCGTTCGGCTGGGACGCGCAGCGGATGAGCACGCTGCGCCGGCTGGTCCGGTTCGGCCTCGACGCGCTCTACAGCGACCACGTCGACCGGCTGGTCGCGGTGACGTCCCGCGGCTGAGCGCGCGAATACCCGTCACCTCACCGGAAAGTGCGCGGAACTTCGCCCCTGGCGACCCGCGCTCCTCATTTCGCCCAGCCGCCACAAACCGCGCGAACAGGCGCGCGCCGCGCTGCTGTTAGTCGCGGCCCCGCTTCGTGGTCGCAATTTTCAACATCTGCGCCGGAAAGCCGGTCCGCTCTGCGACGTTCTCCAGCGAGTAGCCCTGCCGCACTAGGTCGCGCGCCTGTTCCAAGGTCCAGCCACGGCCCGGGTCGAACCGGCGGACCTCGACCTCGCTCGCGTTCCGTCGTTCCTCGGGCCAGCTAAGACGTGCACGGCGTGCCAAGGATCCCCTCCGACTCGTCGCGGTATCTGCACGTGGGGTCCACAAGCCAGCTCCCGCGGCAATACGACGAGGCCCGGAAGCCAACCGCAGCGAACAAGGGCAGGCGGCAGGTGGGACAGAAGCCGGGCCGCCCCGGTCGCCGAGTTACACACTAGCGCTTCTTCGCGAGTAATTGGAGAACATCCGAGTGGCACTTCTTACGGATCTGGAGAAGAGCGCCATCGCAAGAGCGCTGTTGTGCCAGATGTTGTGGCCGCCGTTACCCGACGGCGCACCCGGTCGAGCGCCGCCCGTTCAGCCGGCGGCGGCCTCCGGGGCCGCCGGCTCGTCCTCCGGCGGCAGCGCGCGCGAGCGCAGCAGCGCCCGCCACTTGCGGGCGGAGTGGCTCGCGGGCCGGGTGGTGGCCAGGAAGTCGGTCAGCACGGACTCGAACCGCTCCGGGTCGGTGTGGTGCGGGAAGTGGCCGGCCTCCGGGAAGATCTCCAACCGGCTGCCCGGCATGGCCTCGTGGGCGACGTAGGCGTGATCGACCGGGATGACCGCGTCGTGCGCGCCCCAGATGATCAGCGTGGGCATGCCCTGGGCCAGGTAGCAGCGGTCCAGCATGGTGATCGCCTGGCCGCGGGCGTCGGCGGCCGAGCGCAGCGTGCGCAGGAACGCCGCCCGCGCGGTCCTGGCGGCGAACGCGTCGAAGACCCGGCCGATCTCGGCGGAGTCCCGGCCCAGGTCGGTGCGCAGCGCGCCGAGCCCGGCGATGAGGAACCGCCCGGCCATCCGGACCGGGGGCAGCCCGAACAGCGACAGCAGCGCCTCCGCGCCGGGCGCCGCCGCCAGCCGCAGCGCCGGGTGCAGATCGAGGCCCACCCCGCCGGTGCCGACCAGGACGAGCCGCTCGCAGCGCTCCGGGAACTGGTAGGCGAACTGCATCGCCACCCCGCCGCCGAGCGAGTGCCCGACCACGGTCACCCGCTCGATGCCCAGGATCGACAGCAGGTCGCGCATCCCGCAGGCGAAGCCGCCGATCGAGTAGTCGGCCCGCGGCTTGTCCGACAGCCCGTGGCCGAGCAGATCCGGCGCGATCACCGTCCGGCCGCGGGCGAGCCGCGGCAGCACCGGCGCCCAGGTCGCCGAGCTGTCCCCGATGCCGTGGATGAGCAGGAGCGCCGGCCCGCGCCCGGCCCGCACGTAAGCCCGGCGATAGCCGTGCACGGTGACGAACCGGGGCGCGAACCGGTCCACCGCGCCCGGGGTGCCGGTGGGCGCGACGAGTCCCTCGGCGCGCCCTATCCGGGCCGCCGCCGCGGCGAGCCGGGCAACGCCGCCCGTACCGACATCGGGCGTCCTGCGCGGCCCGCCGGGCCGTTCCTCCACGTTGCCCACCGCGACCTCCCCCGCCGCGGCTTCCCGCCGGCTTCAGAACTCGAGGTTGTGCATCACGTGCTTGATCCTGGTGTAGTCCTCAAGCCCGTAGATCGAGAGATCCTTGCCGTAACCGCTCTTCTTGAAACCACCGTGCGGCATCTCGGCCACGATCGGTATATGGGTGTTCACCCAGACGCACCCGAAGTCGAGCCGGCGGGCCACCCGCATCGCCCGTCCGTGGTCCCTGGTCCACACGCTGGAGGCGAGTCCGTACTGGACCCCGTTCGCCCAGCGGACCGCCTCGTCCTCGTCGGTGAACCGCTGCACGGTGACGACCGGGCCGAAGATCTCCTGCTGGGCGAGCTCGTCGTCCTGGCGCACCCCGGCGATGACCGTGGGCTGGTAGAAGTACCCGGGCCCGTCCACGGGCCCGCCGCCGGTGACGATCTCGGCGTGGGCCGGCGCCCGCTCGACCATGCCGGCGACCCGGGCAAGCTGGTTGGGGTTGTTCAGCGGGCCGAAGGCCGCCTCGGGGTCGGACGGGGGGCCGGTCCTGGTCCCGCGTGCCGCCTCGGCCAGCGCCGCCACCAGGTCGTCGTGGATGCCGGGGGCGGCCAGCACCCGGGTGGCCGCGGTGCAGTCCTGGCCGGCGTTGAAGTAGCCGGCGCCGGCGATGCCCTCGGCCACCGCCTCCGGGTCGACGTCGTCGAACACCACGACCGGCGCCTTGCCGCCGAGCTCCAGGTGGACCCGCTTGAGGTCGTCGGCGGCCGCCCTGGCGACCTCCATCCCGGCCCGCACGCTGCCGGTGACCGAGACCATCGCCGGCCCGGGGTGGGCGACCAGCGCCCGGCCGGTGTCCCGGTCGCCGCAGACCACATTGAGCACGCCCGGGGGCAGGAACTCGGCGGCGATCTCGGCCAGCAGCAGGGTGCTGGCCGGCGTGGTGTCGGACGGCTTGAGCACCACCGTGTTGCCGGCGGCCAGGGCCGGGGCGATCTTCCAGATCGCCATCATGAACGGGTAGTTCCACGGCGTGACCTGGCCGCACACCCCGATCGGCTCGCGCCGCACGTAGCTGGTGTGCCCGGCCATGTACTCCCCGGCCGAGCGGCCCTCCAGCAGCCGGGCGGCGCCGGCGAAGAAGCGCACCTGGTCGGCCGACGGCGGGATCTCCTCGTCCAGGGTGAGCTGGACCGGCTTGCCGGTGTTGTGGCTCTCCACCGCGACGATCTCGTCGGCCCGCTCCTCGATCCTGTCGGCGATCCGCAGCAGGGCCCTCGCCCGCTCGCTCGGGGTGGTGTCCCGCCAGCTCTCGAAGGCCGCGGCGGCGGCCGCGACGGCCCGGTCGATGTCGGCCGGGCCGGACAGCGGCGCCTGGGCGTACGGCTCGCCGGTCGAGGGGTCGACGATCGCCGTGGTGCGGCCGTCCGCCGCGGGCACTGACTCACCGTTGATGAAGTTGCGCAAGACCGTGCCCATCCGCCCTCTCCCGTCAACGGTCGATGATCTACGGATGCCGTCCTCGGACCAGGCAACGACCACCGAAGCCGGCGCTTTCCCGCAGGGTAGGACACGGATAGCGTGACGGACAGCGCCTTGGCAGCCTCGGTGCCCCCCGCCCGGCCCGGCCCGGGCGCCGCCGGGTAGTACACATCCCACTACGAAGGGTAGGCAAGCCTGGTGGTAGACGCGAGCCGGTTCCTCCTCCGTCGCCGCGCCGCCGGCGCCCGCCAGCCGCAGCCCTCGTGGAGCGACCGGCTGCCCGCCTCGCTGTGGACCGACCAGCTACCCGGCCCACCGCCGGCCCGGCCCACGCTGCGCGGCGAGCACCGGGCAGACGTGTGCGTCGTCGGCGCCGGGTTCACCGGCCTGTGGACGGCCTACCACCTGGCCGCGCTGGCTCCCGGGCGCTCGATCACGGTCGTCGAGGCGCAGGCGGCCGGCTTCGGCGCGTCCGGGCGCAACGGCGGCTGGTGCTCGGCGATCTTCCCGTCGGCGGCGCTGGCTCCCCGGATGCGCCCGGCGCTGGCCGCGACGATCGACGAGATCGGCGAGGTCACCCGCGCCGAGGGAATCGACTGCGACTTCGCCAAGGACGGCTACCTGTGCGTCGCCACCACCCCGGCGCAGGCCGAGCGGCTGCGCGCGGAGGTGGCCGCGACCGGCGGGCCGGACGGCGGTGGCTGGCTGGACGCCGACGCCGTCGCCGCCAGGATCCGCGTCGCCGGCGCGCTGGGCGGGGTGTTCGACCCGCAGTGCGCCGTGCTCTCGCCGGCCAAGCTCGCCCAGGGGCTGGCCCAGGCGGTCGAGCGGCGCGGGGTCGCCCTGTTCGAGCGCTCCCGGGTCCGCCGGGTCCGCCCCGGCCTGGTGGAGCTCGCCAGCGGGCGGGTGCGCGCCGACGTGGTGATCCGGGCGACCGAGGCGTGGACGTCCCGGCTGCCCGGCGCCGAGCGCGAGCTGGTCCCGGTCTACTCGCTGGTCATCGCGACCGAGCCGCTGCCAGCGGAGGTCTGGGACGAGATCGGCTGGCGGGAGCGGTTCACCCTGAACGACAACCGACACCTGATCATCTACGCCCAGCGCACCGCGGACGGGCGGATCGTGCTCGGCGGCCGCGGCGCGCCGTACCACTTCGGCTCCCGGGTCAGGCCGTCGTTCGACCTCGACGAGGCCGTCTTCGCCCACCTGCGGCGAACGCTCGGCACGCTGTTCCCGGCCGCCGCGAACGCCCGGATCACCCACCGCTGGGGCGGCCCGCTCGGCGTGCCCAGGGACTGGACCCCCGCGGTCCGCTTCGACCCCGGCACGGGCCTGGGCAGCGCCGGCGGCTACGTCGGCGACGGGGTCGCGGCGAGCGCGCTGGCCGGCCGCACCCTGGCCGAGCTGGTCGTCGGCAAGGAGACCCCGCGCACCGGGCTCCCCTGGGTCAACCGCCCGGTCCGCCCCTGGGAGCCAGAGCCGCTGCGCTGGCTCGGCGTCAACGCCGGCCGGATCGGCGCCGCAGCCGCCGACGCCCGGGAGAACCGCACCGGCCGCCCGTCCCGCCTCGGCACCGTCGTCGACCGTCTCACCGGGCACCAGGACCCACCTGGTGGATCTTCGGAGACACTCGGACCGTCCTGATCCACCCGGCCGGGTCAGGTGGATCACGGCGGTTCGGCGCTGCCCGGACCCAGGGCCGTTCGCGACCGCGGGCCACGACGGACGGAGAGCAGCCCGAACGGCTACGGATTAGCGGATCGCACCGTCAGGGCCGCCCGCGGAGCTTCCCGAGATGGCCGGAGATTGCGGAGAAGGGCACGGCGGCCGCACAAACACTCAGGCCCCGAGAGTGAACTCCCGGGGCCTGGACTGGTAGCGGGGGCAGGATTTGAACCTGCGACCTCTGGGTTATGAGCCCAGCGAGCTTCCGAGCTGCTCCACCCCGCGTCGGTGGGTTCACCTTACAGGACGCGGGGCCAGGGGTGTCAAACGGGTCCGCGGACCGACGTCAGCGCACCCCCCAGGTGTAGGTCTGCTTGACAACCCGCAGGTAGACGAAGGTCTCCGTCTCGCGGACCTGGGGCAGCGTCCTGATGTGGTCGTTGATCAGCGAGAGCAGGTGCTCGTCGTCCTCGGCGACCAGCTCGACCAGCAGGTCGAACGACCCGGCGGTGATCACGACGTAGTCGACCTCGGGCAGGGCCGCGAGCGCGGCGGCGGCCTTCCGGGTGTCGCCGGACACCCGGATCCCGATCATGGCCTCGCGGGTGAAGCCGACCCGCAGCGGGTCGGTGATCCCGACGATCTGCATGATCCCGCTGTCCAGCAGCCGCTGGACCCGCTGGCGGACGGCGGCCTCGGACAGGCCGACGGCCTGGGCCATCGCCGCGTAGGAGCGCCGCCCGTCGCCCTGGAGCTGCTCGATGATCGCCTTGTTGATGTCGTCGAGCAGCGGCTCGGTGGCGGTACGGGCGGGCGTCGGCCGCTTCTGCTGCACCGGTTCCTCCTCCGACGAGTGCCGTTGGCCGGATGGGACACGGCGCGCGCCTGGTGACCGGCCGGTGCCGGTCGTCATCGTATGGCCACTCTGACGGTGGCGGGAAACGGGACCGACTGACCCCAATCTCTGCGGATTCCCTCGCACAAGCGCCATCCAAGCTACGCTTTCAGTATCTGGACTGGTGACTGACGACGTCATGACGTGACGTGGCGACAGGCCGCGCACGCGGACGCCGGGAGGGGCCCACCATGACCGTGACCGACTCGACCAGGGCGCTCGCCGAGCGCGCCGCGACCTTGCTGGAGCGGGAGCAGGCGCGCCTGGCGGCGGCCACCCCCGGCTCCGCAAGGATGCACGAGCGGGCCAGCCGGACGATGCCGCTCGGCGTCCCGTCGTCCTACCAGGCCCGCGACCCGTGGCCGATCTACCTCACCCGGGGCCAGGGCTCGCGGGTGTGGGACGTCGACGGCCGTGAGTACTCCGACTTCCACAACGCGTTCGGGTCCATGGTGCAGGGCCACGCCCACCCGGCGATCGTGCGCGCGGTCACCGAGCGGATGGCGCTCGGCAGCCACTTCGCGATGCCGACCGAGGACTCCGTGATCGTCAGCGAGGAGCTGGCCCGCCGGTTCGGCCTGCCGCAGTGGCGGTTCGTCAACTCCGGCTCCGAGGCGACCATGGACGCGATCCGGATCGCCCGCGGGCTGACCGGCCGGGACACGATCGTCAAGATCTTCGGCTCGTACCACGGCCACCACGACTACGTGATGGTCTCGATCGGTGCGCCGTACGACGACATCGGCCCGGCGGACAACATGAACTCCCTCGGCTACGGCGCCGGGATCCCCCAGGCCGTGATCGACCTCACCATCCCGGTGCCGTTCAACAACGCGCCGGCGATGGAGCGCCGGATCGAGCGGCTGATCGAGGAGGGGCGCAAACCAGCCTGCGTGATCATGGAAGCCGCGATGATGAACCTCGGGGTCGTCCTGCCGGAGCCCGGCTACCTCGAGGCCGTCCGTGAGCTCACCCGCCGGCACGGGATCGTCCTGATCTTCGACGAGGTCAAGACCGGGCTGTGCGTGGCCGCTGGTGGCGCGACCGAGCGGTTCGGCGTCCAGCCCGACATGATCACGCTGGCCAAGGCGCTCGGTGGTGGCCTGCCGTCCGGCGCGATCGGCGCGACCGAAGAGATCATGGACGTGGTCACCAGCGGCGAGGTCAAGCAGGTCGGCACGTACAACGGCAACCCGCTGACCATGGCCGCCGCCCGGGCGAGCCTGTTCGAGGTGCTGACCCCGCAGGCGTACGCCCACCTTGACCGGCTCAACGACCGGCTCATCGCCGGCTGCGACGAGATCCTGGCCCGCTACGGGATCCCCGGCTACACCGTCGGCATCTCGTCGAAGGGCTGCGTCCACTTCACCGACGCCCCGATCCGCGACTACACCTCGTTCATGGAGCACCAGAACGCGGTCCTGCCGGAGCTAGCCTGGCTCTACAACGCCAACCGCGGCGTGCTCATGGCCCCGGGCCGCGAGGAGGAGTGGACGCTGTCGGTCCAGCACACCGACGCCGACGTCGACCGCTACCTGGAGAGCCTGGACGAGATGGCGCGCGATCTCACCCGCTGAGCCCGCGCGGCCACACCCGGTACGGCCCGCGGGGGCGTGCCCGCTCCCTAGACTGGTGATCGTGCCGATCGTGCTCACGCTGCTCGACGGCGACGGCGTGCGTTGGCGGGGTCGGCCGGTCGTCGGGGAGCGGGCGCAGGCGCTGCTCGCCGCACTGGCCGAGGCCGGGCGGACGGTGGGCGCCGACCGCCTGGTCGGCCTGGTCTGGGGCGAGGACCGCCCGGCCAACCCGGGCAAGGCGCTGCAGGTGGTCGTCTCCCGGACGCGCGCGGCGCTCGGCCCCCATGCGCTGCTCACCGACGGCGACGGCTACCGGCTCGCGGCCGGACCGGACGAGATCGACGCGACCAGGCTGCGCCGGCTGGCGGCGAGGGCGGCCGAGACGCTGGCCACCAGCGCCACCGACGCGGCCCGGCTGGCCGAGGAGGCGCTCGCCCTCGGCGCCAACCTGGCGCCGGTCGGCGATGGCGACGGCGACACCGCGGCCGACGGCCAGGGCGTCGACGCGAACCCGCTGGTCAGGCTGCGTCGGCGGGCCGCCCGCGACCTGGCAACGGCCCGGGTGGTGCTGGCTCGGGCGCGAGCCCGCTGCGGCCAGCCGGCCGAGGCGCTGCCCACGCTGCGGGCGGCGTGGGCGGCCAGCCCCGACGACGAGGGGCTGCTGGCCGACCTGCTGCGGGCCGAGGCCGCCGTCCTGGGCGCGCCCGCCGCGCTGACCCGCTACCACGACTACCGGACGGACCTGCGCGAGCGCTCTGGTACCGACCCGGGCCCGCTGCTGCGCCGGGTGTACCGGGAGCTGCTCGCCATGGACCAGCCGGTGCGCGCCGGCGTCCGCTACGACCCGAGCCCGCTGCTGGGCCGGGACGAGGACATCCGCAACGTGACCGGACTGCTGCGCACCGCCCGGGTCGTGTCCATCGTCGGCCCCGGCGGGCTGGGCAAGACCCGGCTCGCCCACGCCGTCGCCCGGGCATGCGACATCCCGGCGGTGCACGTCGTCGAGCTGGTCGGCGTGGTGTCCGGCGGGGACGTGGTCGCCGAGATCGGCGCGGCGCTGGGAGTGCGCGACTCGGTGGCCACCCGGCGCGGTCTCCTGCCGGCCCAGCGGGCGGACCTGCGCGCCCGCATCGCCCAGCACCTCGACCGGGCGCCGACGCTGCTGGTGCTGGACAACTGCGAGCACGTCGTCGACGCGGTCGCCGACCTGGTGGCCTACCTCGTGGCCGCGGTCCCGGATCTGCGGGTGCTGACGACCACGCGGGCGCCGCTGGCGATCGCGGCCGAGCACGTGTACCAGCTCCCGCAGCTGCCGCCGGGCGTGGCGGCCGAGCTGTTCCGGGCCAGGGCGCTGGCCGCCCGGCCGGGGGTCGCGCTCGTCGACGAGGACGTGGCTGCGCTGGTGGCCCGCCTCGACGGGCTGCCGCTGGCGATCGAGCTCGCGGCGGCGAAGGCCCGGGTGATGTCGCCGGCCGAGATCGCCCGCCGGCTCGACGACCGGTTCGCGCTGCTGCGCGGCGGCGACCGCAGCGCGCCCGACCGCCACCAGACGCTGCTCGCGGTGATCGACTGGTCGTGGCGGCTGCTGGGCGAGCGGGAACGACGGGCGCTGCGCTGGCTGTCGGTGTTCCCCGACGGCTTCACCATCGACGCGGCCAGCGAGCTGCTCGGCGAGGACGCCCTGGCCTGGCTGGAGAGCCTCGTCGAGCAGTCACTGCTCAGCGTGTTCGACACGGCCGCCGGTGCCCGCTACCGGATGCTGGAGACGGTCCGGGAGTTCGGCCGGCTGCGGCTGGCCGAGGCCGGGGAGGACGCGGCGGCGGCCGCCGCGCTGCGCCGCTGGGCGGCTGGCCACGCGGGCCGGCAAGGGGCGAGGCTGTTCTCGCCGGGCCAGGTGGAGGCCGTGCACGCGCTGCGGGCCGAGGAGAACAACCTCGCCGACGTGCTGCGCGAGGCGCTGGCCGAGCCGGACCCGCCGGCGGCCGCCGTGCTGTTCGCGGCGCTCGGCGGCTTCTGGGCGATCAGCGGCAGCCACCAGCGCCTGGTCATGCTCGTCAGCGCGCTGGCCGACGCGCTCGCCGACTGGGAGCCCGAGCCGTCCCAGGCCGACACGGCCCGGATGGCCCTGTGCGTCGCGCTGTTCAGCTCGATCCTCACCACCAACCGCGCCGACGCCGCGCGGCTGTCCGCGAAGCTGCTCGCGCTCTCGCCAGCCGACCCGCCGTCGGGCACCCAGCCGGCGGATCATCCCGCCGTCCGGGCGCTGTGCCGCCTGCTGCTGGCGACCACGACCGGCGGCGGCCCGGCCATCGCCGACCTCGCCGGCAGCCCGGACCCGCTGCAGGCCAGCCTCGCGCTGCAGTGGCTCTCGCACGAGCGCGAGAACAGCGGCGACATGCCCGGGGCGATCGCGGCGGCGGCCGCGGCGCTCCCGCTGGCCAGCCCGGACGAGGGGCCGTGGCGGCTGGCCGTGCTGCACGCCCAGCTGGCCGGGCTGTACGTGCACGTGGGCGACACCGTCCGCGCCGTCAGGCACGCCCGCGACGCGCTGCCTACGCTGGAGCGGCTCGGCGCGCTCGACGACGTGGTCCAGGTGAAGGCCATGATGGCGATGGCCGCGATGGGCGAGGGCCGCTGCGCCGAAGCCGCCGAGCTGGTCGACGAGATCATGGCGGCCGCGCCGGGCAGCGGGCTGCGGGGCAGCGAGTTCAACGCGACGGCGGCGGTCGCCCGCGCCCAGCTCGCGCTGGCCCTCGGGGACACGAAGGCCGGCCTGCGGCTGCACTACCAGGCGGTGCAGGAGGCGCGGGCGCTGCCGCTGCCGGTGGCCGGTCCGGAGTACGGGGTGCTGCCGTGGCTGGTCTTCAGCGAGGCGATCGCGCTGTCGGTCTACGCGCGGTTCGCCGAGAGCGATGACGAGATCGCCCGCGGCACCGAGATCTTCGCGGCCCTGCTGGCCCGGGCGCCGGGCGTGGTCGACCCGGACTGGCCGAACCTCGACGTGCCGGTGGCTGGCCTCGCGCTGTTCGGCCTCGGCGTCTGGGGACTGCTGCGGGGCTGCCTGCCCACCGCGGACGCCGCCCGGCTGCTGGTCCTCGGCGAGCGGCTCGGCTACCCGCGGTTCGTGCCCACCACCGCCTGGGACCGGGTGGCCGCCGCCGCGGACCGGGTCGCGCCCGGCGCGCTGGCGGCGGCCGGCGCCGAATACGGCGAACGGCGCGGGCGCGACCTGCTGGCCACGGCCCGCGCCGTGCTCGAGCGGGTCACATCTTCCGCGCGTACGACCTGACGGCCAGCGGCGCGAAGATCACGACCAGCGCGACGCAGCCGACGAGCGCCCAGCCGACCTGCGCGGTCACGGCGCCATCGTTGATCAGGTCGCGGCACGCGGTCACCACGTGCGAGACCGGGTTGACCTTGACGAAGGCCTCCAGCCACCCGGGCAGCGACTCGGCCGGGACGAACGCGTTGGACAGGAACGTCAGCGGGAACATGATCAGCATCGACATCCCCTGCACGGCCTGCGCGCTGCGGGCGAGCGTGCCGATCCAGGTGAACACCCAGGCCAGGGACCAGCCGGAGACGATGGTCAGCAGCCAGCCGCCCAGGACGCCGAGGACACCGCCGCCGGGGCGGTACCCCATCGCGATCCCGCTGGCGAGCGTCAGGGTGGCGGCCACGCCGTAGCGGATCAGGTCGGCCATCATCGGCCCGGCCAGTGGCGCGAGCCTGGAGATCGGCAGCGCCTTGAACCGGTCGAAGACCCCCTTCTCCATGTCATCCCGCAGCTGCACGCCGGTCGCCATGCTCGTGATCAACGCGGTCTGGGCGAGGATGCCGGGGATCATCAGCGGCAGGTAGTCGCTCACGCTGCCGGAGATCGCGCCACCGAAGACGTAGGCGAACATCGCCGTGAACAGCAGCGGCTGGATGGTGACGTCGAAGAACTGCTCCGGATTGCGGCGCATCATCTTCGTCGCGCGCCAGGCCATCGAGAACGTCTGGGCCACAGCCTGCGACGGCGACGGCCGGCTCGACGTCCGCGCGACCACCTCCGCCGGGTCGATGGTGGCCGGGCCGGCGCCGGCCTGGCCGATCGTCGGGGGGAGGGCAAGGGTGCTCACCGGGCCACCTCCAGAACGCCGCTGGTGTCGTTGGTGCCGTTGTCTCCGTTGGTTCCGCCGGGCCAGCCGGTGCCGGCGGCGGTGTCGGCGCGCTCCTCGGCGCCATGGCCGGTGATGGCGAGGAAGACCTCGTCCAGGGTCGGCCGGTCGACGTTCACCGCCTGGATGCCCACGCCCGCCTTGCGCAGGGCGATCAGCACGTCGGCTGCGTCGTCCGCCGTGGTCATCGGGACGGCGATCCGCCCGGACTCCGGGCTCAGCGTCGGCTCCCCGGCCAGCACCCCGCGCACGACGGCCATGGCCAGGTCCCGGTCGTCGCTGTGGGCGAGGGTCACCTGCAGCGTCGAGCTGCCGACCTGGGCCTTGAGCTCCTCCGGCGTGCCCTCGGCTACCTTGCGGCCGTGGTCGATGACCGCGATGCGGTCAGCGAGCTGGTCGGCCTCGTCGAGGTACTGCGTGGTCAGCAGGATCGTCGACCCCTGGACGACGAGGCTGCGGATCGTGTCCCACATCTGCCCTCGGGTACGCGGGTCCAGCCCCGTGGTCGGCTCGTCCAGGAAGATCAGCGGTGGACGAGTGATCATGCTCGCCGCCAGGTCGAGCCGCCGGCGCATCCCGCCGGAGAACTTCGAGACCAGCCGGTCGGCGGCGTCCGCCAGGCCGAACTGATCGAGCAGCTCCATCGCGATCGTCCTGGCCTGGCGCCGGCTGATCCCCTGCAGGCGGGCGAACAGCCGCAGGTTCTCGGCCGCTGTGAGGTTCTCGTCGACCGAGGCGTACTGCCCGGTCACCCCCAGGATCTGCCGGACCCGGTGGGGCTCGCGCCGGACATCGACGCCGAAGATCCGGGCCTCCCCCTCGTCGATCGGTAGCAGCGTCGCGAGCATCCGCAATGTGGTGGTCTTCCCGGCACCGTTAGGCCCGAGGACGCCAAAGATCTCGCCCTGCCGAACCTCAAGATCGATGCCATTGACCGCGCGGACGTCGCCGAACGCCTTCACCAGGCCGGTGACGTCGACCGCGTTCGTCATCGCTCTGTTCCTCCTTCCCGGCCGCGTTCACTGGCCAACTGCTGGTCACTGTCCGCCGTGCCGGTTTCACCACGCCTTCGCGAGGTTTCACGGCCAGCCCGACAGCGGGCGGCGAAGAAGGGCTACGAAACCGCGCGCTCGCCGAGCCGTTCGGCGTGCGCGAGGTGCCGGGCGATCGCCGCGTGGCCCGTGGCCAGCACGGCTTCCCGGCTCACGGCCGGCTGCCCGCCGACCAGGCCAGGGGTTACGCCGTCGGCGGTGGCCCGAGCGACCGCAGCGGCCGCGGCGGCGGTCTCGATCAGGGCGCCCGTTCCGGCTCGTCAAGGCGGCGCAGGAGCGCCCACCCGGGCCCACGTGGGTGACCGAGCGCAGCATCTCCAGCGCGGCGGCGGGGTCGGTGGCGGCCGAGCTGCGGGCGGCGGCCAGCAGTCCGCAGGCCTAGGCCAGGTCCAGCTGGCCGGCGAGGTCGAGCCGGTAGCCGTCGGGCTCGGCGCGCAGCCCGATCCGCCCCTGACCTCCTCGCCAGGCGTCGGGCATGCGAGGCCCGTTGACGTGGATGGCCAGCTCGGTGATCACAGCAGGCCATCCAGGTCATGTGGCTGGCATGCGAAGCTGGTTAGTTGGGCCACGACGAGTGGATCCATAGGCAGGGCAGGACGACGGAGGGCACGACGGAGGTACCGGCCACCGGGGTGCTCAGGGGTAGTCGTGCAGTCCGATGTGATCGACAACGAAACGGCAGCGAACCCGGTCGATCGCGAAGTAGATGCGTCCGCACTCATGCGGCTTCTTGTGGTCATCCACCTTCACGTGAGGTTCGGCCCTGATCCCTCCGTAGCCAGACAGGACCGGAGCACCCAGCCCCTTGTCTGTCAGGGCGATCTCTATGCCGAACTCACGAAGGGCGATCTCGTCCAGAGGGCGGCCGAGGTCTCCGTCCGCATCGTGGTAACGCCTCGCCAAGCCCGCAAGCGCCTGCAGGTTCATCAACATCCGCTGCGGCCGTGGATACGGGTTTCCCTCGAGCATTCGGTCCGCGCGGACTGTGAGAGTGAAATGCGGACCAGTCAACCTCCTCACCCGATCAGCCGCAGCGCTCCAGTCGAGGCGTTGACCGTTCTCGGAAGTGTCCTCATCAGTCAACGGGCCGAGCTCACGCAGGTGCATCAGGAGTTCTGCCATGTGCTCGCCGAGGGGTGCGGGTTGAGGGCCACCGAGTACGTCAGCGTAGCCGGAGCGCCGGGCTGCGAGGTACGGTCCCACAAATGCTTCAGCGGCGGCCGTGCCCCCGCCCAGATGAGCAACGCGTCGGGCGGCTTGGTCCTCAGGTCGCGAATGATGGCCGCCTTGTTCGAATCCGGGCTTGTTCGCACCTCGAGCTTGACCATCCTCAGACCGGCGGCGAGTTGCAGCGACCTCTGCCAGTTGGCGGGCTTTGGCACGACCACGGAGGCGTCACCGAGAAGCGCGGTCACCCTGCGCCACGGCTTGGCATTGGGTTCGGGCCCAATTCGGACGCTCTCAGCTGCGGTGGTGACCAGCTCCGCCAGTTCGACTTCCGCATCATCCTGCGCTTCGGTCCATGTGACGTCGTACTTGAGCAGTTGGGTGCTGCCAGGCCGCAGTCCTCCTTCGATCAGGACGAATCGCCCAACTCCCCAGACCCGACCGTGGGGCAGACAAAGAGCCACCGCCGTCGCGACGGCTCGCGGATTATGTGCCGGCATCGCCGTAGCGGGGTCATAGCCTGCTCCACAGAGTTCATCCTTGGACGGGCGTAGAAGCGGCATCACAAGGCCCGGCTCGGTCAGAAGCGCGCGCAAGCCCGCCCACGCATACCCCTGAAGCAGCGCAGCATTGTTGCCCGGGTGAGCGACTTCGCCATAGCCGGCAGGCTCGACGGGGAGCAGCAGAGTCTTCTCACCAGGGACGATCATCCGCTGGCGCCCAAGTTTCGGAGGCCAGGCACCCCGCCCATCGTTCTCCGCGTCGCGGAGATCCCTCACCGCGGCCAAGACATCGGCGAATGTCT
>JADGHD010000464.1 GCA_019689615.1 Frankia sp.
GGACGCGGCCCCGCCCCACCCGGTTCCGCCCACCCGGGCGCCGAGGGCCGTCGCCAAAGCGACCCCGTCGTGCAGTGGGCTTGATCCGAGCGGATGCGGCAGGGCCCGGCTGTGGCGGAGTCGGTCGCCCGCCGGCGCGCGTGGACAGACCCGGACGCGACACACCCGGACGTCCCGATGGCGGACCCGTCGGACGAGGCGATGAACTCGGAGGCGATGACCTCGGTCGCTCCGCTGTCGTCGTCCTGAGCGCGGGTCAGGGGTCAGCTCCGCAGGAGGGCGCGGGACATGACCACCCGCTGGATCTGGTTGGTGCCTTCGTAGATCTGGGTGATCTTGGCGTCGCGCATCATGCGTTCGACCGGGAAGTCGCGGGTGTAGCCGGCGCCGCCGAAGAGCTGGACGGCGTCGGTGGTGACCGACATCGCGACGTCCGATGCGTAGCACTTGGCGGCCGCCGTGATGAAGCCGAGGCCGGGCTCGCCGCGCTCGGCGCGGGCCGCGGCCACGTAGACCAGGTGGCGGGCGGCCTCGATCCGCATCGCCATGTCGGCCAGCATGAACTGCACCGCCTGGTTGTCGGCGATGGGGCGGCCGAACTGGCGGCGCTGCCTGGTGTAGGCGAGCGCGGCGTCGAGCGCGCCCTGGGCGATGCCGACGGCCTGGGCGCCGATGGTCGGGCGGGTGTGGTCGAGCGTCCGCAGGGCGGTGCGCAGGCCGGTGCCGGGCTCGCCGATGATCCGGTCGGCGGGGATCCGGCAGTCGACGAAGTGGATCTCCCGGGTGGGTGAGCCCTTGATCCCGAGCTTGCGCTCCTTGGTGCCGATCTCGAAGCCCGGGTCGTCCTTGTGCACGACGAAGGCCGAGACGCCGTCCACCTTGCGGGGCGCGTCCGGGTCGGTGACTGCCATGACCGTGTACCAGGTCGAGACGCCGGCGTTGGTGATCCAGCACTTGGTCCCGTTGAGCACCCAGTCACTGCCGTCCCGGGTCGCCCTGGCCCGCATCGACGCCGTGTCCGAGCCGGCCTCCCGCTCCGAGAGCGCGTAGGAGGCCATCGCCTCGCCCGTGGCGACCGACGGCAGGACCTTCTTCTTCAGCTCCTCCGAGCCGGCGAGCAGGATCGGCATCGTGCCGAGCTTGTTGACGGCCGGGATCAGCGAGCTCGACGCGCAGCCGCGGGCGACCTCCTCGATCACGATGCAGGTCGCGACCGCGTCGGCGCCCTGCCCGCCGTACTGCGCCGGCACGTGGACAGCGGAGAAGCCGGCCCGGTTGAGCGCCGCCAGGGCCTCGCTGGGGAACCGTTCCCGCTCGTCCACGTCCGCCGCGTGCGGCGCGATCTCCTTCTCCACCAGGTCACGGACGGCCTGCCGCAACGCCACGTGCTCGTCGGGCAGCTGGTACAGATCGAATCCGGTGTCCACGGGAGGCCCTTCTTCCTGCTCCTGCCTGGGCTGCTGGGCTGGGGTGAAACGGGGGAGGGCACGTCGGCGTCGGGCCGGGCCACCCGCCTGGCACCGCGACCACCCGTCGCCGCGGTGCCAGGCGGCGGCCAGCGAATGCGGGCGGCGGCGCGCCGGCCGGCTGCGTCAGCCGCGGTAGTCGTGGAAGCCGCGGCCGGACTTCTTGCCGAGCAGCCCGGCGTCGACCATCCGGGCCAGCAGCGGCGGCGGCGAGTAGAGCGGCTCCTTGAACTCCTCGTACATCGACTCGGCCACGGCCTTCACCGTGTCCAGGCCGATCAGGTCGCACAGCCGCAGCGGGCCCATCGGGTGGCTGCAGCCGAGCACCATGCCGTTGTCGATGTCGTCGGCCGAGGCGAACCCGCTCTCCAGCATCCGCACGGCGGACAGCAGGTACGGCACGAGCAGGGCGTTGACGATGAAGCCGGCCCGGTCCTGCGAGGTGATGACCTGCTTGCCGAGCTGGCCGGTGACGAACGCCCTGGCCCGCTCCCTGGTCGCCTCCGCGGTCAGCAGCGAGGGGACGAGCTCGACCAGGGCCAGCACCGGGACCGGGTTGAAGAAGTGGATCCCGATGACCTGCTCAGGCCGGCTCGTCGCCATACCGAGCTTCATGATCGGGATCGACGACGTGTTCGACGCGAAGATCGCGGACCGGTCCTCGACCACCTTGTCGAGGGTCGTGAAGATCTCGGCCTTGGCCTGCTCGTTCTCGGCGATCGCCTCGATCACGAGCTGCCGGTCGGCGAAGTCGCCGAGGTCGGTGGTGAACGTCAGCCGGCCCAGGGTGGCGTCCCGCTCCTCGGCGGAGAGCTTGCCGCGGCTGACCGCACGCTCCAGCGACGCGGCCACCCGGGCCCGGCCCGCCTCGACGGCGCCGCGGTCGATCTCGCGGACCAGCACGTCCAGCCCGGCGCGGGCGGCGACCTCGGCGATGCCGGAGCCCATCAGCCCGCAGCCGACCACCCCCAGCCGCTCGACCGCACGCTGCTGCTCGCCTTCCACCACGTATCCCTCCTCGCGGTAGGCACCCGGCCAAACGTGACGGGCGCCATTCATTCCCCATGCTAGGGAGTCCTACATTCGGACGCCCAGGAAGTTGCCCCCGGACGCTTCTCACGGCAGCGCGCCGCAGCCGCGGCGCTACTTCACGCAGCCCTCGGCCGCGGTGACCGGCGCCTGGGTGTAGTAGGCCCGCGGGGACGCGGACGGGGTCGCGCTCGCCCGGCCGGCGCTGGCGGCGGCCGCCACGATCGTGGTGTCGCCGTCGACGTAGTCCTGGCCGATCACCAACGTGATCCCGCCGGGCGTGAGCGCCGGGTCGGGCACCGCCCGTGCCCCTGGCACGTCCTCGACCAGCCGGGCGGCGGCCGCGGCGTCGGTGTCGCTGCCCGCCGCGTAGCGCACCTCGGTGCGCAGGGCGTCCCGCTCCTCGGTGCCGTCGACGGCGACGATGTGGTAGCCGGCCGTGCGCAACGTGTTCGCGGCCTCGGTGCCCATCCCGCCGGTCGGGGTGCCGTTGAGCACGGTGAGCCGGATCTCGGCCGGCGCGACCGTCGGGGTGGGCGAGGCGGTGGGGCTCGCGCCGGGCGCCGGGGCGCCGGGCTGGCCGGTGGCGCCGCCGTCGTCGTCCCCGGCCTTGTCCGCTTCCACGATCTGCTCGAAGAAGGCGCGGACGGTCGCCTCGTCGTAGGTGAGGTAGTAGACGGGCCGGGCGATCGAGCCGGACAGCGGGATCGTGGTGAACCGCACCTGCCCGCTGCTCATCCCGCGCAGGCGCTCGGCGAGCACGCGCAGGTCGCTGATGCTGGTGTCGTCGTCGAGCACGGTCGCCTCGGTGACCGCGGACAGGAAGCGGGTCAGCTTGGCCGGGTCGGTGAGGAAGTCGCCGCTGGTCACCTTGCGGAACACCGCGCCGAGGAAGGCCTGCTGGCGGCGGATCCGGGACAGGTCGCCGTCGGCGAAGCCGTGCCGCTGGCGGACGAAGGCCAGGGCGTTCTCGCCCTCCAGCACGTTCACACCCGGGTGGCCGACGAAGCCGGAGCTCGGGTCGTTGAGATTGGTGGACCGCACGACGCGCCGCCGGTCGTCGGTGAACCGCTCCACGAACGGGTCCTCGACCAGGCAGACCTCGACGCCGCCTAGCGCGCTGCTCATCTGCCGGAAACCGTTGAAGTCGATCTCGGCGAAGTGGTCGATCCGCAGCCCGGTGACGTTCTCCAGGGTGCGCAGCAGCAGGGTCGGGCCGCCGAGGCTGAACGCGGCGTTGACCTTGTCGGTGCGGGAGCGGTGGCGGTCGCCGTCATCGTCGGTGTAGGCCGGGATCGTCACCCGCAGGTCGCGCGGGATCGACACCAGCGTGGTGTCGCCGTGCGCGCCGAGGATGGCGATGATCATCGTGTCCGAGCGGGCGCCGCCGACCTCGGCCGCGTCCGAGCCGGTCCGCACATCGGAGCCGACCAGCAGCCAGGTCTCCCGGCCGTGCTGGACCTGCGGCGGCCGGGTGCCCTCGACCCGCTCGGTGCGCAGCGTCGTCCGGTCGACCTTGCCGTCGTAGAACCGCACCGCCGCGTAGCCGACCCCGCAGACCAGCAGGACCGTGGCCGACAGGATCGCCGACAGGGCGGTCAGCAGCACCCGGGCGAGCCCTGGCCGGGAGCGCTCCCGTGGGCTGAGCCCCGCTGGCAGCGACGCCTTGCCGGCGCTGTGCCTGGCGCGCCGACGACCGGCCCGCCCGCCCGAGGCCGCGCCGGCCCGCCCGCTCGGGGCCGCGCCGGCGCGCCGGGCCGGCCCGGCGGGTCCCGCGGCAGCCGGAGCCGGCTCGGGCTCGTCCTCGGGGGCGCGCCCGGCC
>JADGHD010000465.1 GCA_019689615.1 Frankia sp.
GGCGGGCACGGAGTCGGTCGGTGGGGGGATGGCTGCCGAGCCGGCCGCGGGCACGGCCGCGATCGAACTGGTGGGTGTGGCCAAGGAGTTCACCTCCCGGCGCGGGACGGTGACCGCCGTCGAGACCCTCGACCTGCGGATCGCCCAGGGCGAGTTCTTCTCCCTGCTCGGCCCGTCCGGCTGCGGCAAGACGACGACGCTACGCATGATCGGCGGGTTCGAGGAGCCGACGCGTGGCCGCATCCTGCTGCAGGGCGTGGACGTCACCCACCAGCCGCCGAACAAGCGCGACGTCAACCTCGTCTTCCAGAGCTACGCGCTGTTCCCGCACCTGGATGTGGCCGGCAACGTGGCGTTCGGGCTGCGGCGCAGGGGGGTGCGCGGCGGGGAGCTGCGCCGCCGCGTCCGGGAGATGCTGGAGCTGGTCGAGCTCGGTGGGCTCGCCGACCGCCGGCCGCGGGAGCTGTCCGGCGGCCAGCAGCAGCGGGTTGCCCTGGCCAGGGCGCTGGTGAACCGGCCGCGGGCGCTGCTGCTGGACGAGCCGCTCGGCGCGCTCGACCTCAAGCTGCGCCAGTCGATGCAGATCGAGCTCAAGCGGATCCAGCGCGAGGTCGGCATCACGTTCATCTACGTGACGCATGACCAGAGCGAGGCGCTGACAATGTCGGACCGCATCGCGGTGATGAACGCGGGGCGGATCGAGCAGCTCGCCCCGCCGCGGGAGATCTACGAGCGTCCCAGCACCCGCTTCGTCGCCGGCTTTATCGGTACGTCCAACGTGCTGCGCCGGGGCGTGCGGTCGGTGACCACGGGCGGGACCGGTCCGGACGCCGGGCCGATGGCCGTGCTCGACGCGGGCGTCGACGAGCGCCTGGTCGTGGGGCTGCGGCCGGAGCTGGGCCAGGTGTCGCCCGGCTCGACGATCGAGCTGACCGTGCGGCCCGAGAAGATCGACATGACGACCGAACGACCGGAGGGCGACGTCAACGCCCTGCGCGGCCGGGTCACCGAGATCGTCTACCTCGGCACCAACACGACCTACACGGTGCTCACCCACGGCGGTGCCGAGATCACCGTGTTCTGGCAGAACAGCTCGGACGCCACCGACCTCGCCGCTCGCGGGGACGAGGTCTGGCTGTCCTGGCGGCCCGAGCACTCCTACGCGCTCGCGCCGAGCCCGGCCGCGGCCGCCGCTGCCGCGGCCGGCTGACCACCGGAGAACAACCAGCGCCACCCGTCGGAAGGAACGCACAGACGTGACCAGCCACGGCATCAATCCGGCAGACCCCGCGCTGCTGCGCGGCCTGACCCAGCGCCGTATCGGCCGCCGGGACGTGTTCCGGCTGGGCGGCCTCGCGGGGGCGGCGGCGTTCCTCGCGGCCTGCGGGGTCGAGGGCGAGGGCAGCACGGGCGACCAGGGCGGCGTCAGCGACGTCGAGGCCTTCTGGTCCGGTAAGACGCAGGCGAACCAGCTCAACATCGCGAACTGGCCGCTCTACATCGACGTCGCCGAAGACGGCTCGAACCCCTCCCTGGAGCGGTTCGAGGAGGAGACCGGCATCAAGGTCACCTATCGCGAGGTGATCAACGACAACGCCTCGTTCTTCGCGCAGATCCGCCCGGCGCTGGCCGCCAACCAGTCGATCGGCCACGACCTGATCGTGATGACGAACGGCCTCGAGCTGGACCGGATAATCTCGCTCGGCTACCTGGCCCCGCTCGACCACTCGCTGCTGCCCACCTTCGCCCAGTACGCGGACAGCAGCGTCAAGGACCCGACCTACGACCGGAACAACCGGTTCACGATCGCCTATCAGTCCGGGTTCACCGGGGTCGCGTACAACCGGGAGCTCACCGGCCGCGACCTGACCAGCTTCGAGGACCTGTTCGACCCGACGTTCGCCGGACACGTCGGCATGTTCAGCGACAACCAGGACCTGCCGAACCTGGCGCTCCTCGGGATCGGCGTCGACCCGGCGACGTCGACCCCGGACGACTGGCGCCGGGCGGCCGAGAAGCTGATCAAGCAGCGCGACGACGGCATCGTGCGGGACTACTACGACCAGAGCTACATCGACGCGCTGGCGAACGGCGACCTGTGGGTCTCCATGGCGTGGTCGGGCGACGTCTACCAGCAGCAGATCTCGGGCGTCGACCTGCAGTTCATCGTGCCCCAGGAGGGCGGGATCATCTGGACCGACAACATGTGCATCCCGCGCACCGCCGAGCACCCGGTCGACGCGATCACGTACATGGACTTCGTCTACAACCCCGAGATCGCGGCGATGCTCGCGGACTACATCAACTACATCACCCCGGTTCAGGACGCGGCCAAGCCGCTGGTCGACCCCGAGATCGCTGAGTCGCCGCTGGTGTTCCCGACCAAGACCGACCTGCTCAACGTCCACCGGTACCGGGTGCTCACGACGGAAGAGGAGACCGAGTGGAACGAAATCTTCCAGCCGGTCTACCAGTCCTGAGCGACGAAGGCACCGAGCACGACTCCGGCCGCGGCCGGCGGCGTCGCTCCCCGCTCCCCTCGCTGACGCCCTACCTGCAGGTCCTGCCGGGCGGGCTGTGGTTGGTGATCTTCTTCGTCGTGCCGATGTTCGTCATGTTCTCGGTCTCGCTGCAGACCGGGAACGTGGTGGACGGCTTCCGGCAGACGTTCAACCTCTCGATCTACGTCGACGCGGTCACCACCTACCAGACCCAGTTCCTGCGGTCGCTGCTGTACGGCGGGCTGGCCACGCTGGTCACGATCGTGCTGGCCTACCCGATGGCCTACTGGATCGCGTTCCACGGCGGGGCCGGGCGGTCGCGGTACCTGTTCCTGGTACTGGCGCCGTTCTTCGTCTCGTTCGTGATCCGGACCGTCTCCTGGCGGTTCCTGCTGTCCGACGACGGGATCGTGCTCGGCAACCTCAAGGACGTCGGCCTGCTGCCGGACGACTTCCGGGTGCTGGCCACGTCGACGGCGGTCATCGCCGGCCTGGCCTACAACTTCTTCCCCTTCATGCTGTTGCCGATCTACGTCGCGCTCGAGCGGATCGACCCTCGGCTGCTGGAGGCCGCGGGCGACCTCTACGCCGGCCGCGTCAGCGTGTTCAGCCGGGTCGTGCTGCCGCTGTCGCTGCCGGGGGTGTTCGCCGGCGTGCTGCTCACGTTCGTTCCGGCGACTTCGGACTTCGTGAACTCGAGCATCCTCGGCGGCACGAAGGACACGATGATCGGGAACATCATCCAGACCGTGTACATCACCAACGCGAACTACCCGTTGGCATCGGCACTGTCGTTCATCCTGATGGCGGTACTGCTGATCGGCATCGCCTGCTACGCCCGGCTGCTGGGCACCCGTGACGTCTTCGAGATGAGCACGCGATGAGCGCCGCGCGCACCAACCCAGCGCCGCCCGCGACGGCCCCCGCGACCGTGGCCGGGCAGGCAGCGCCGCGTCGACGGCAGCGGGGCCGGCGCCGGCCGGGTGTGCGTGCGCTGCAGGTCTACACCTGGCTGATCATCCTGTGGCTGATGTCGCCGATCATCGCGATGATCATCTTCGGGTTCAACGACACGAAGAGCCGCCACAACAACACCTGGCAGGGATTCACGCTGCGGTGGTGGCGGGAGATCGACGCGATCCCCGACCTGACGACCGCGCTGGAGAACTCGCTGACGATCGCGCTGCTGTCGACGCTGATCGCGACGGTGCTGGGCACCGCCCTGGGGCTGGCGCTCGGCAAGCACGTGTTCCGCGGCAAGGGCGCCGTGAACATGCTGCTGTTCGCGAACATCTCGACGCCCGAGGTGGTCATGGGCGCGTCGTTGCTGTCGCTGTTCATCAGCCTCGGCATCCCACGCGGCTACCTGACCATCCTGATCGCGCACGCGATGTTCAACATCGCCTACGTCGCGATCGTCGTCAGTACCCGGCTCGCCGGTTTCGACCGAAGCCTGGAGGAGGCGGCCCGCGACCTGGGCGCCGGGCCGTTCACCACGTTCCGGCTGGTCACCCTGCCGATGATCTTCCCCGGGGTGCTGTCAGGAGCGCTGCTCGCCTTCGCGCTGTCGATCGACGAGTACATCATCACGACGTTCAACGCCGGCACCACGCTCACGTTCCCGCTGTGGGTGTTCGGCGCCACCCGCAACGGCGTGCCGCCCCAGGTGAACGTCATGGCCACGATCATCTTCGTGGTCGGCGTCCTGGTCGCCGTGCTCGGCAGCCCGAGCCTGCGCGGGCGGCGGCGCCGGGCGGCATCCACGCCCGCGTCGCCGCCGGGCGAGGGCGGGCCGGCGCCCGCCGAGCCGGCCA
>JADGHD010000466.1 GCA_019689615.1 Frankia sp.
GTGGGTCGGGGTGGCGGTCAACAACACCTCTGCCTTCTACGTGGTGTGCAACCGGGGGAAGCGGTCGATCGCGCTGGAGATCAGCCAGCCGGAGGGGGCGCGGGTCGCGTTGCGGCTGGCGGCCGACGCGGACGTCGTGGTGCAGAACTTCCGGCCTGGGGTGATCGATCGGCTGGGGCTCGGGTACGACACGGTGCGGGAGATCAATCCGGACGTGATCTACGCGTCGGTGTCGGGGTTCGGGTCGGTGGGGCCGTATCGGCATCGGGCGGCCTACGACACGGCGATTCAGGCGTATGCGGGGTTCGCGGCCAACCAGGCCGATCCTGAGGACGGGGTGCCGGTCTTCCTTCGGCAGACGGCGGCGGACAAGATCACCGCGGTCTATGCCAGTCAGGCGATCACGGCGGCGTTGTTCGCCCGGGAACGTGGCATGGGTGGCCAGCACCTGGAGCTGGCTATGGCGGACGCGGCGGTGTCGTTCCTGTGGGCCGACTCGGCTGGCAACGAGGTGCTGCTGGACGCGGACGGGTCGATGAACTCCTCCTTCGTCGCCGGGTTCAGCCCGATGCGGTTCGTGGACGGGTGGGGAATTGTGGTGCCGACCACCGACGCCGACTTCGCGGGAATGTGCCGGGCGCTCGACGTTCCCGGGTATGACGATCCGCGGGTCGCGACGGTGGCGGAGCGTCGGCAGAACCGTGAGCTGATGAACTCCATCATGGATCTGTGCTACGCGAAGGCGGCGAATCTGACGATGGCCGAGGCGAGTGCCCGGTTCGAGGCCCAGCGGGTCGCGTACTCGATGATCCTCACGCCGGACCAGATCACCCGGGACGAGCACGCCGTCGCCGTCGGGATGTTCGAGGAGGGCGTCCACCCGGTGGTCGGCCGGGTCCGGATGCCGCGTCACCCCACCGTGTTCGCGCGCACGCCGGCATCCCTTGGCCGGCCGGCGCCGGCCCTCGGCGAGCACACCGACGAGATCCTCACCGAGGCCGGCCTGGGCGACGAGATCGCCGAGCTGCGGGCCGCGAAGATCGTTTTCTGAGCCGGGTCGGCGGAACCGGCCGGCTGCCGACGCCGGGTGCGGTCAGCGCCCGGCGTCTTCGCCTGCCCGCGTGAGCCGCGCGGTTGCTGCCGCGCGGAATCGGTCGTGCCCGCGGCCAGTTGAGGCAGAGGGGCCGTGTCGGCCGCCTCGGTCGCGCCTGTCGGCCGGCCTGGCCGATGGCTGGCTCGGGTCGCGTTCGCTGTCCCGCCGCGTCGATGAGCTGTGGTCTCCATCACGCACAGCCGAACTACGTTGGGTTATCAGAGGGTGATGGCGATGTCATTCTGCAAAAGGGATGTTACCCATCGCGAGATTAGCGCTCGAAGAGCGGATGTTCTGACGCTACGGTGTCGGGCTGTGACGGACAGCTACGAAAAAGAAGATCGGACCTAGTCTTGACGGATTCCAGAAAAGGGGGCAGAGTGCGTCGCGTGGTCACGTCGACGGGCTTCGAGCAGTTGCTCCGAGGGGCCGGTCTACGTGTCACCCGTCCTCGGGTGGCGGTGCTGGGCGCGGTGTACGCGCACCCGCATGCCGACACGGACTCGATCATCAGCGCGGTCCGCAGGGACCTGCCGGACGTCTCGCATCAGGCGGTCTACGACTCGCTGCGGACGCTGACGGTCGTCGGTCTGGTGCGGCGCATCCAGCCGGCGGGGTCCGTGGCCCGCTACGAGTCGCGGGTCGGGGACAACCACCACCACCTGGTGTGCCGGTCCTGCGGGGCCATCACCGATGTCGACTGCGCCGTCGGCGAGGCGCCGTGCCTCACCGCCTCTGATGACCGCGGCTACGCCGTTGACGAGGCCGAGGTCATCTACTGGGGGCTGTGTCCCGCCTGTTCCACCGAGGCATCCGAGAACACCCCTGACCCGCCCATGCCCGGAGGGGAATCCCATGTCCGAGACCAATGACAGCGTCGCCTACGAAACGAACACGGACAGTGCTGGTGGCTGCCCCGTCACTCGTGCTCCGCACCCCACCCAGGGCGGCGGTAACCAGGGCTGGTGGCCCAGCCGGCTGAACCTGAAGATCCTCGCCAAGAACCCGGCCGTGGCGAACCCGCTCGGCGAGGACTTCAACTACGCCAAGGCCTTCAGCAGCCTCGACCTGGCCGCGGTCAAGCGGGACATCGCCGAGGTGCTGACCACCTCGCAGGACTGGTGGCCGGCCGACTTCGGCCACTACGGTCCGCTGGTGATCCGGATGGCCTGGCACGCCGCGGGCACCTACCGGATCAGCGACGGCCGCGGCGGCGCCGGCGCCGGCCAGCAGCGGTTCGCCCCGCTCAACAGCTGGCCGGACAACGGCAACCTGGACAAGGCCCGCCGCCTGCTGTGGCCGGTCAAGAAGAAGTACGGCCAGTCGCTGTCCTGGGCCGACCTCCTGGTCCTCGCCGGCAACGTGGCGCTGGAGTCGATGGGCTTCAGGACCTTCGGCTTCGCCGGCGGCCGCCCGGACGTCTGGGAGCCCGACGAGGACGTCTACTGGGGCCCGGAGCAGACCTGGCTCGGTGACGAGCGCTACACCGGCGACCGCGACCTCGAGGACCCGCTGGCCGCCGTTCAGATGGGCCTGATCTACGTCAACCCGGAGGGCCCGAACGGCCAGCCCGACCCGCTCGCGGCCGCCCGGGACATCCGCGAGACGTTCCGCCGGATGGCGATGAACGACGAGGAGACGGTCGCGCTCATCGCCGGTGGCCACACCTTTGGCAAGACCCACGGTGCTGGCCCGGCGGAGAACGTCGGCCCCGAGCCGGAGGGCGCTCCGATCGAGGAGCAGGGCCTGGGCTGGAAGAGCAGCTTCGGCACCGGGAAGGGCGGGGACGCGATCACCAGCGGCCTCGAGGGCATCTGGACCTACACCCCGACCAAGTGGGACAACACCTTCTTCGAGATCCTCTTCGGCTACGAGTGGGAGCTGTTCAAGAGCCCGGCCGGGGCGTGGCAGTGGCGGCCGAAGGACGGCGCGGGCGCCGGCACCGTGCCCGACCCGCACGACCCGAACAAGCGGCACGCGCCGACGATGCTCACCACCGACCTGTCGCTGCGGTTCGACCCGATCTACGAGCCGATCGCCCGGCGCTTCAAGGACAACCCTGACGAGTTCGCCGACGCGTTCGCCAGGGCCTGGTTCAAGCTGACCCACCGGGACATGGGCCCGATCGCCCGCTACCTCGGCCCCGAGGTCCCGTCCGAGGTGCTGATCTGGCAGGACCCGGTGCCGCCGGTCGACCACGAGCTGGTCGACGCCGCGGACGTGGCCAGCCTGAAGGCCCAGGTACTGGCCAGCGGGCTGACGGTCGCCGAGCTGGTCGGCACCGCCTGGGCCGCCGCCTCGACGTTCCGCGGCAGCGACAAGCGCGGCGGCGCGAACGGCGGGCGGATCCGGCTGCAGCCGCAGGTGAGCTGGGAGGTCAACGAGCCGGACCAGCTCGCCCGGGTGCTGCGCACGCTGACCGGGATCCAGGAGTCGTTCAACGCGGCCCAGACCGGCAACAAGCGGATCTCGCTGGCCGACCTGATCGTGCTCGCCGGCGGCGCCGCGGTGGAGAAGGCGGCCCGGGACGCCGGTCTCGAGATCGAGGTGCCGTTCTCGCCCGGCCGCACCGACGCGACCCAGGAGACGACCGACGTCGAGTCGTTCGCGGTGCTGGAGCCGACCGCCGACGGGTTCCGCAACTACCTCGGCAAGGGCCACCGCCTGCCGGCCGAGTACCTGCTGCTGGACAAGGCGAACCTGCTGACCCTGAGCGCGCCCGAGATGACCGTCCTGATCGGCGGCCTGCGGGTGCTCGGGGCGAACTACAGGCAGGCGCCGCACGGCGTGTTCACCGCGACCCCGGGCACGCTCACGAACGACTTCTTCGTGAACCTGCTCGACATGGGCACGGTGTGGGCGCCGGTCAGCGAGGACGCGAACCTCTTCGAGGGCCGTGACCGGGCCACCGGCGAGGTGAAGTGGACCGGCACCCGCGTCGACCTCATCTTCGGCTCGAACAGCGAGCTTCGGGCGCTGGCCGAGGTCTACGCGAGCGACGACGCCAGGGAGAAGTTCGTCAAGGACTTCGTCGCGGCGTGGGCGAAGGTCATGGACCTCGACCGGTACGACCTGAAGATGGCGGCCGCCCTCGCGGACTGACCCCCGCCACGCTCACCGGCCCCTGTCGCGCCGTCGGCTCCGGCGGCCCGACAGGGGCCGTGGCGTGCCGCCGCGGGTGGAGCCGCCCTGGTCCTGGACGGGTCTGTTTTAAA
>JADGHD010000467.1 GCA_019689615.1 Frankia sp.
TAGTCTGGTGGGCCCGGATATGTGTATAAGAGCCCGGGGCGGGCCCGGCCGGGGCGAGCTGGCACCGCCACTCGCCCCGGCCTTCGCGTGTCCGCGGCCAGCCGCGCGGCCACGCCACCACCGCCATCCCGAACGGCGCGCGCAACACGGGTAGGCCGAACTGTCCTCCCCGGGATGGCGGACAGGCCCGTAGGGCCGGGTGGGGGCAGGGCCAACGGCCGGGTGGAAACGAGACGAACAGCACACCTCTGGTCAGGCCCCGAATGAGTAGGCGACCGGCGCCGTCGGAATGCACTGGCCCGTCAACCGTGGGTGACAGATATCCGACATCCCCGCAATCCGTGGATCGGCGATTTCCCGGGTCCGCGCGGCGTCTCCCGAGGCCGCGACAGGCGCCTACGCTGGTCAGGAGCAACGCCATCACGCAGCGCCGACTTGCAGAGATGGTCCGGACACCCAGCGTGATATGACTACTCAGCGGTAGGCCGCCCATCCAGCGTGCCGAACGAGTCACAGGCCCTCGTGCCGGCAGTCGCTGTCCGCGCGCCCAATAGGGCCGACGGGTAGGCTGGTCCGGTACCTGAGGAGGTTACTGAAGGTGTCTGAGCAGGTCCGCGAGCAGGTCCGGGAGCGGGAGACCCGCCGGCTCGACCGCGTCGTCGTCCGGTTCGCTGGCGACTCGGGCGACGGTATGCAGCTCACCGGGGAACAGTTCACCAGCGAGACAGCGGCGTTCGGCAACGACCTGTCGACGCTTCCGGACTTCCCGGCCGAGATCCGCGCGCCAGCCGGCACGCCCGCTGGTGTGTCCGGTTTCCAGCTGCATTTCTCCGACCACGACATTCTCACCCCGGGTGACGCCCCGGATGTCCTGGTCGCCATGAACCCGGCGGCTTTGAAGGCGTACCTGAAGGACCTCCCGCCGGGCGCCGACATCATCGTGAACACGGACGCCTTCACCGGAGGCAACCTGAAGAAGGCGGGCTACACGACCGACCCGCTCACCGACGGGACGCTCGACGCCTACCGGGTGCACAAGGTCCCGCTGACCTCCATGACCATCAACGCGGTCAACGCCGCCGAGGGCGTCGCCGGCGCGGTCAACAAGAAGGAGGCCGAGCGGGCGAAGAACATGTTCGCCCTCGGCCTGATGAGCTGGCTCTACCACCGGCCGACCAAGGGCACCGAGGAGTTCCTGAGGCAGAAGTTCGCGAAGCGTCCGGAGATCGCCGCCGCGAACATCGCCGCCTTCCGGGCCGGCTTCAACTACGGCGAGACCACCGAGTCGTTCTCGGTGACCTACGAGGTCGCCCCCGCCCGGATGAAGCCGGGCACCTACCGCCGCATCTCCGGCAACACCGCGCTCGCCTACGGCCTGATCGCCGCCGGCGAGCTGAGCGGCCTGCCGCTGTTCCTCGGCAGCTACCCGATCACTCCGGCCTCGGACATCCTGCACGAGCTGAGCAAGCACAAGCAGTTCGGCGTCCGGACCTTCCAGGCGGAGGACGAGATCGCCGGCATCGGCGCCGCCCTGGGCGCCTCCTTCGGCGGCTCGCTCGGCGTGACCACCACCTCCGGCCCGGGCGTGGCGCTCAAGACCGAGACGGTCGGCCTCGCGGTCACCCTCGAGCTCCCGCTGGTCATCGTCGACATCCAGCGCGGCGGCCCGTCCACCGGCCTGCCGACCAAGACCGAGCAGGCGGACCTGCTGCAGGCGATGTTCGGCCGCAACGGTGAGGCGCCGGTGCCGATCGTGGCGCCGCGCTCGCCAGCCGACTGCTTCGCCGCCGCGGTCGAGGCGGCCCGGATCGCGCTGAAGTACCGCACCCCGGTGTTCCTGCTCTCCGACGGCTACCTGGCCAACGGCTCCGAGCCGTGGCTGCTGCCGAGGCGCGAGGAGCTGCCGGACCTGCGGGTCGACTTCGCCACCAGGCCCAACCACGAGGGCCCGAACGGCCCCGAGTTCTGGCCGTACCTGCGCGACCCGAAGACGCTGGCCCGCCCGTGGGCGGTGCCGGGCACGCCGGGCCTGGAGCACCGGATCGGCGGCCTGGAGAAGGCCGACGGCTCGGGCAACATCTCCTACGACCCGAACAACCACGACCAGATGGTCCGGCTGCGGCAGGCGAAGATCGACGGCATCGCCGCCGACATCCCACCGCTGGAGGTCGACGACCCGTCCGGGTCCGCCCGGGTCCTGGTCCTCGGTTGGGGCTCGACCTACGGCCCGATCGCGGCCGCGGCCCGCCGGGTCCGTGCGAAGGGCCTGCAGGTGGCCCAGGCGCACCTGCGCCACCTCAACCCGTTCCCCGCTAACACCGGTGAGGTGCTGCGGTCCTACGACCGGGTGCTGGTACCCGAGATGAATCTCGGCCAGCTGCGCACCCTGGTGCGGGCCGAGTTCCTCGTCGACGCGATCGGCTACAACCAGGTCCGGGGCCTGCCGTTCAAGGCGGCGGAACTGGCGGGCGTCTTGGAGGATGTGATCAACCAGTGACCGTCACCACCAACGGCAAGGTCAGCGGTACCGGCCGGCTGTCCAACCGGCTGCTCGACCTGATCCCGGCGGCGCCGAAACCGCTGGCCCGCAAGGACTTCACCTCCGACCAGGAGGTCCGGTGGTGCCCCGGGTGCGGTGACTACGCGATCCTGGCGACCGTCCAGGGCTTCCTGCCGGAGCTCGGGATCGCCCGGGAGAACATCGTCTTCATCTCGGGCATCGGTTGCTCGTCCCGGTTCCCGTACTACCTGAAGACGTACGGGATGCACTCGATCCACGGCCGGGCGCCGGCGATCGCGACGGGGCTGGCCACCTCTCGGCCGGACCTGTCGGTGTGGGTCATCACCGGCGACGGCGACGCGCTGTCGATCGGTGGCAACCACCTCCTGCATGCGCTGCGCCGCAACGTGAACATCAAGATCCTGCTGTTCAACAACCGGATCTACGGCCTGACCAAGGGCCAGTACTCGCCGACCTCCGAGGTCGGAAAGATCACCAAGTCGACCCCGTACGGCTCGCTCGACCGGCCGTACAACCCGGTCTCGCTGGCTCTGGGCGCGGAGGCGACCTTCGTCGCCCGCTCGATCGACTCGGACCGCCAGCACCTCACCTCGGTGCTGCGGGCCGCCGCCGAGCACCCGGGCGCGGCGTTCGTGGAGATCTTCCAGAACTGCAACATCTTCAACGACGGCGCGTTCGACCCGCTCAAGGACCGCGACACCCGCGACGACGTCACCCTGCGGCTCAACCACGGCCAGCCGCTGGTGTTCGGCACCAACTCGGACAGGGCGGTCCGGCGGTCCGCGTCCGGCGGGCTGGAGATCTGCTCCGCCGGTGACGAGGACGTGCTCGTGCACGACGTGCACGAGGCCGACCCGAGCCAGCAGTTCGCGATCTCGCGGCTGACCGGCGACACCCACGGCGTCACCCCGATCGGCGTGTTCCGCTCCGTCGACGTGCCGACGTACGACGAGGAGATGAACAACCAGATCAAGGTGGCCAAGCAGCGCCAGGGCGATGGCGACCTGATGGCCCTGCTCGCCGGCAAGGAGACCTGGACGATCTCCTGACCGTCACCTGGCTCACCGACGGCCGGGATGGCGCGGTCACCAGCCGCGCCACCCGGCCGTCGGCGTTCGCCGGCCATACCCGCAGCCCGCGCTGCCGGTATGGCATGAACGAATCGCACTCCGGGCACACGGCGCACTCCGGGCACACTCCGGGTGTCCTCCCGTCTCTCGCGGGCGCGGCGCTGTCCGGAAGGGGGGTGCCAGCCGTGCTTCACTGGGCCTTAGGGTCAGTAGCGAAGCGAATGCCACCTGTCGTGCCCGAATGTTTCTGCCCGCGTGCTGACCTTGGCCCGTTGCCCTGGCACCTGAACTCGCGGAGGCCCCACCGGAGATGGACGGCAGACCGGTCGAACGGGGCGCCGCGGACGGCGACGCGCCCGGTGTGATCTGGTTCGGCCGGCCGTCCCAGCCGACCGGCCCAGGCTCAGCGCCCAGCGACCCCGACGACGTCATCACGGTCGGGCTGACCACGGACCGCGACTTCGCCCCGGCCGGCCCCAGCCCGATCCCGATCGGCCCGCTCTACGTTCAGCCGCCGTACCGGCCGGGCGGCGGCAGCGGCGTCGACGACGATGACGACGCGATCGTGATCGGGGCGGAGCCGTACCGCCCGGCGAGCCCGCCGTCGCCGTTCGAGCAGACGTCGTACGACCTGCACACGATCCCCGCGCCAGGGCCGACGCCGGTGCCGGCGCCCCAGCCGCCGCCGAGCCCGCCCGCGAGCCCGACC
>JADGHD010000468.1 GCA_019689615.1 Frankia sp.
GGCACCGGCCGGAACCGCGAGCACGCCGCCGCGGGCCCGGGCCGCGGCGGCGGGATCGTCGGCCGCCCCGGCCCGGCGACGGCCGACGCGTGCTCCGCTGCCCGCCAGCGCCACCCTCGCGGCCCGCGGTCGCCACCAGTGGTTGGGCGCGGGTCTTCGTGGCCCGCGGCGCGGTGGCGTTACGGGAGGGCGGCGATGACGTCGGCCACCGGCTTGCGCACGCCGGTGTAGAACGGCGTCTCCAGCCGGGTGTGCCGGCGCGCGGCGCTGCCGCGCAGGTGGCGGATGCAGTCGACGATCCGGTGCAGCTGGTCGGCCTCGAAGGCGAGCAGCCACTCGTAGTCGCCGAGGCCGAACGCGGCGACCGTGTTGGCCCGCACGTCCTCGTACTCGCGGCCCATCATCCCGTGCTCGGCGAGCATGCCGCGGCGCTCGTAGTCCGGCAGCAGGTACCACTCCAGCGACCGGTTGAACGGGTAGACGCAGACGTAGTTCCGGGGGTCCTCGCGGCGGAGGTAGGCGGGGATGTGGCTGCGGTTGAACTCCGCCGGCCGGTGCAGGCCGACGGCCGACCACACCGGCTCCAGGTGCGCGCCCAGCGTCGTCTGGCGCAACCGCTGGTAGGTCTCCTGCAGCAGGTCCGGGTCCGGCGAGGTCCACCAGAACATGACGTCGGCGTCGGCGCGGTACCCGGAGATCTGGTACACCCCGCGGGTGTAGACGTCCTTGGCCAGCGCGGCCTCGAGCATGGCGTTGACCTCGGCGGCCAGCGCCGACCGGTCGGCGGGCAGCGGGCGGCGGGCGGCGAACACCGACCAGCCGGTGTAGAGCAGCTCGGCGTTCAGGTCGCGCACGGACCGCCCAGCCCCGTCCTGGGACGAGGCGGGGCTGGTGGCCGCCGCGGCGGTGGGCCCGCCGGCCGCGGGCTGGGACTCGGACATGACTTCTTCCTTCCTCTCCTGTACGCCTCTCCCGTGCCTCTCCTGTGCGCATCTCCCGTGCGCCGGCGGGGTCCTCGCCGACGGCGCCGGGCGCTGCCACGGGTGCTCGCGGCGGCTAGCCGGCTGGCTCCCCGGCGACGGCCCGGCCGGTGTCCGCCTGGCTGCCGGCGGCCCGCAGCACCGCGTCCGCCGCGGCCTCGCCGGAGCGGATGCAGGCCGGGATGCCCACCCCGTCGTAGCCGGCGCCGGCGAGCGCCAGGCCTGGCGGCAGCGCCCGGCGGACCATCGCCACCCGCTCCAGGTGGCCAGGCAGGTACTGCGGCAGCGCGCCGTGCCAGCGGGTCACCCGGGTGGCGACCGGCCGCGCGGTGATCCCGGTGGCGTGCGCGATCTCGGCGGCGACCACCCCGGTCAGCTCGACGTCGTCGCGGCGCAGGTCCTGCTCGGCGCCGGCGCGCCCGACGCTCGCCCGCACCACCCGCAGCGGGCCGCCCCCGGACACGTGCGGCCACTTCGACGACAGGAACGTCGCCGCCTTCACCACCGCCCGCTCGCCGGCCGGCACCAGGAATCCGCTGCCAGCCGGCAGGTCGACGTCCCGGTAGACCAGGGTGACCAGGCCGACGGAGGCGTACGGCACGCCGGCCAGCGGCGCCGCCGCGTGCGGCGCGATGGGGCTGAGCAGTTCCTGGGCCGCGCCAGCCGGCACCGCCAGGATGACGGCGTCCGCCAGCAGCGACTCCTGCGGCGCGCCCGCGCTCGTGCCCTCGTCGGCCGCGCCGCCGGAGGGGGCGACGTCGACCCGCCAGCCGCCCTCGACCTGGGTCAGCCGGCGCGCGGTCACCCCGGTCCGCACGGTCGCGCCGCTGGCGGCCGCGACCCGGGCGGCGAACGCGCCGAGCCCGCCGCGCACCGAGGCGAACACCGGCGCCGGGGTGGTGGACGGCTGCGGGGCGGTGCGGGCCCGCACCCGGTGCGCGCCGAGCAGCAGCGACCGGTCCTCGGCGAGGATCGGGACCAGCTGCGGGACGGTCGCGCGCAGCGACAGCGCGTCGGCCCGGCCGGCGTACACCCCGCCGAGCAGCGGGTCGACCAGCCGGTCGACGATCTGGCGGCCGACCCGGGCGCCGACGTAGTCGCCGACGGTTGGGTCGTCCGGCAGCCTGGTGCGCGGCAGTACCAGGTCGAGGGCGGCGCGGGCGAGGCCCAGCGGGGACAGCACCCGGGAGCGGATGAGGCCCAGGGCGTCGGTCGGCACGCCGAGCAGCGTGTTCGGCGGGATCGGCCGCAGCCGCCCCCTGATCCACAGGGCCGCCGAGGTGGTGCCGGGGTGGACGATGTCGTGCCCGAGCCCGACCTGGCGGGCCAGCCGCAGCCCCTCCGGCACCCGGGCGAGGAAGGACTCGGCGCCCTCCTCGATGTCCAGGCCCTCCAGCGGGGTGGTGCGCAGCTTGCCGCCCACCCGGTCACCCGCCTCCAGCACGGTGACCGCGGCCCGGCCGGCCAGGGCGTGTGCCGCGGCGAGCCCGGCGATACCTCCGCCAATGATCACAACTTGCACGCCGTGCCGCTCCTTCGCGTTCCGCCGCTGTCCGCCGCCCTGCCGCGCCGCCCAGACGCCCCCGATTCGCGCCGCCGCCCTCGCGGCCGTCGTCCCGCTGGCCGCGGGGCCCGGCGCCAGCCTCGTTCCGCCGCGCCCCGGCTCCGGCCGCCGCCGCCCGCCCGACCGGACGGGTCAGCCGGCGTGGACGAGGTCGACGATGTACGCGAGCACACCGGGGTCGGTCTCCGGCAGCACGCCGTGGCCGAGGTTGAAGATGTGGCCCTCCGCCTTGGCGCCCCGCAGCAGTACGTCGCTGACCTTGTCGGCGAGCACGTCCGCGGGGGCGAACACGGCGGTCGGGTCCAGGTTGCCCTGCACGGCCCGGCCGGGCCCGATCCGGCGCGCCGCCTCGTCCAGGTGGACCCGCCAGTCGACGCCGACCACGTCCGCGCCCACCTCCGCCATCGCGGTGAGCAGCTCGCCGGTGTTGACGCCGAAGTGGATCCGGGGGATGCCGTCGTTCTCGAACGCCGCCAGCACCCGCGCGGTGTGCGGCGCGACGTAGCGGCGGTAGTCGGTCTCGTCGAGCGCGCCGGCCCAGGAGTCGAACAGCTGGATCGCGTCGACGCCGGCGTCGACCTGCGCCCGCAGGAAGCCGATGGTGATCTCGGCGAGCCGGTCCGCCAGCGCGTGCCACAGCCGCGGGTTGCGGTACATCAGCTGCTTGGTCCGGGCGTGGGTCCGGCTCGGCCCGCCCTCGACGAGGTAGCTGGCCAGCGTGAACGGGGCGCCGGCGAAGCCGATCAGCGGCGTGTCGCCCAGCTCGGCGAGCAGCGTCCGCACGGCGTCGGTGACATAGGGGACGTCGTCCGGCTCCAGCGGCCGCAGCGCGGCCAGGCCGCGCTCGTCGCGGATCGGGTCGGCGACCACCGGGCCGGTGCCGGCCACGATGTCGACGTCCAGCCCGATCGCCACCAGCGGCACGACGATGTCGGAGAAGAAGATCGCGGCGTCGGTGCCGAACCGGCGGATCGGCTGCAGCGTGATCTCGGCAATGAGCTCAGGGTCCTGGCACGAGCGCAGCATCGGTACGCCGGAGCGCAGCACGCGGTACTCCGGCAGCGCCCGGCCGGCCTGGCGCATGAACCAGACCGGGGTGACCTGCGGCCGCTCCCGCCGCGCGGCGAGCAGGAACGGAGCACGCTCGTCGAGGCCCGGGCGGCGCGCCGAACGGGCGGCCGGCGCCGCGGCCTGCAGGGTCGAGCCGGACGCAGTACCCACAGTCATGCTCCGATCGTGACACGCCCCGACCCGGGGTGCCGAACCACATCTTCTACAGTAAGTAGAAACTACCGGAGGAGAGCACACCGGGGCACCGCGGCCCGCCGCGATGCCCAGACCGAGAGGACGGCGAGCCGATGCCCGACGCCACGCCGCACGCGACCCCGTCTGGCGCCGACCAGCGGGCGGCCGAGGGGCCACGGGCACTGGCGCGGGTGATCTCGCTCGCCGAGGCCGTCTCGTTCCTGCTCCTGCTGGTGGCCGCGGTGGTCAAGCGCACCGCCGACGCGCCGGAGGGCGTGGCTGTGCTCGGCCCGATCCACGGCGCGCTGTTCGTCGCCTACGTGCTCGCGCTCGTGATCCTGGCGGTCAACGCCCGCTGGCCGGTCGTCCGCGCGCTGCTCGCCATCGTCGCCGGCGCGCTGCCGTTCGCCCCGCTCTTCGTCGAGCGGGCCTGGCTGCGCCCGGCCGCGGCGCCGGCCGCCACCGACGAGCGGCCCGCTCCCCCGCTCCCGGCCTGACGCCCGGCC
>JADGHD010000469.1 GCA_019689615.1 Frankia sp.
GGGGGGGCTGTGTTCCCGGGGGGGGGTGGGTGGGCGGGGGGGGCCGCCCGGCCCCATGGCGAACAGGGGTGCCCGCGTCCCGGGCGGCGAGGGCGCGCCCACCGGGCGACGGCGGTGCCCGAGGGAGCCGCCGGACGCCGGGTGCCAGGCCAGGACGGTTCACGGGACGACGAGGAGCTCACCGATGGCGACGACGGCCACGACGACGCGGGGCCGGGTGCGGATCGAGCCGGCGCACAAACGGGTGCGGGCGCTGCTGGGCGGGATGGTCGTCGTGGACACCGCCCGGCCCTGGCTGGTCTGGGAGGGCCCGCACTACCCCACCTATTACCTGCCGCGCGAGGACGTCAGGGCGACGCTCGAGCCGAACGGGAAGGTGGTCCGCTCGCCGAGCCGGGGCGACGCCCGCCGGCACGACGTGGTGATCGGCGGCCACCGGGCCGAGGACGCCGCAGGGACCTACGAGGACTCGCCGGTCCCGGAGCTGCGCGACCTGGTCCGCCTGGACTGGGACGCCATGGACACCTGGCTGGAGGAGGACGAGCAGGTCTACGTGCACGCCCGCAACCCGTACCACCGGGTGGACATCCTGAACAGCTCCCGGCACGTGCGGGTGGAGATCGACGGGGTCACGGTGGCCGAGTCCCGCCGGCCCACCGTGCTGTTCGAGACCGGCATCCGGCCGCGCTTCTACCTGCCGCTCACCGACGTGCGCACCGAGCTGCTGCGCCCGTCGTCGACGAGCACCGGCTGCCCGTACAAGGGCACCGCGAGCTACTACTCGGTCGAGGTCAACGGCAAGCTGTACGAGGACGTCATCTGGACCTACGAGCACCCGCTCGCCGAGAGCATCAAGATCGCCGGTCTGCTGTGCTTCTACGACGAGAAGGTCGACGTCTTCGTCGACGGCACGCACACCTGACCGCCGCCGGCCACCCGGCCCACCTCTCGGCGTCCCGGCGGGCCGGGGCGGGGTCAGCCGACGCGATGGTTGACCGCGTCGATGATGGTGTCCAGGGTGGCGTAGAGGTCATCCCGCGCCAGCCCCGGCAGCGTGAGGTCGGCCTCCCACCGGTGCAGGCGGTCGTTCACCCGCTGGGCCAGCGCCTCCCCCGCCGGGGTGAGCTCGACGATGACCCGCCGGCGGTCGGTCGGGTCCGGGGCGCGCCGGGTAAGGCCAGCGGCGGTGAGCCGGTCGAGGGTGAGCGTCATCCCGCCGGTGGTGCGGCCGAGCACCCGGCACAGCCTGGTCGGCGCGCTGCGCCCGCCGGGCGAGCGGCGGATCGTGCCCAGCACCAGGTAGTCGGCCATGGTCAGCCCGTACGGCTCGACCAGGGCGTCCAGCGCGGACGAGACCAGCATGTTGAGCCGGACCAGCCGGGCGAGCAGCCCGGCGTGCCCGTTGAGGTTCACCTCGTCGACCCAGCGCGGCTCAAGGCGGGTCGCCGCGGCGTCGGCGGTCGATGGCGCGTCGGCCGGCCGCGGCCGCGTACGCCGCGCCGTCCCGGGAGCTGGCACGTCGGCCACTGTATTCCCGGGACGGCGGGCGGTGTTCATGCGGTGATGCCGAAGCGGTGCAGACCGAACGCCCGGATGGCGTTGCCGCGGAGGAACTTGTAGACCTCCTCGGCGTTCATCCCGGCGTTCGAGCACAGCCGGTGGGCGACGGCGCGCGAGTTCGGCCAGGTGCCGTCGGTGTGCGGGTAGTCGGTCTCGAACACGATGTTGTCCATGCCGACCTCGTTGCGCGACAACAGGCCGTGCTGGTCGTCGAACAGGCAGCCGTAGACCCGGCCGCGCACGTAGCTGCTCGGCGGGTTCGGCAGGTCGGTACCGCCACCGACGCCGGTCTTCCAGACCAGGTCCATCCGCTCCAGCAGGTACGGCATCCAGCCGACCTGGCTCTCGGCGTAGACGATGGTCAGGTCGGGGTAGCGGGCCAGGGCCCCGGAGAAGACCCAGTCACACAGCGAGCCCTCGGCGTTGTGCGAGGACAGCGACATGCTGACCGCCAGCGGCGCGTCCGGCGAGGTGGACGGCATCGTCGACGACGAGCCGATGTGCATGGTGACCACCGTGCCGGTCTCCTGGCAGGCCTGGAACAGCGGGTCCCAGACGCCGGAGTGGATCGAGCCGAAGCCGAGCCGGCTCGGGTTCTCCGAGAACGAGATCGCGTACGAGCCCTTGGCCGCGCAGCGGCGGACCTCGGCGGCGGCGAGCTCCGGGTCCCACAGCGGGATGATCGTCAGCGGGATGAGCCGGTTGCGCCCGGCGCCGCCACACCACTCGTCGATCATCCAGTCGTTGTAGATCCGGATCGAGGCGAGCGCCACCTCCTTGTCCTGCCGCTCGGCGAAGCCCTGGCCGCAGAACCGCGGGAAGGTGTTCGGGAAGTTGATGGCCGCCTCGACGTGGTTGGCGTCCATGTCCGCCAGCCGGGCGGCCTGCTCGTAGGTGCCGGGGCGGAAGTCCTCGTAGACCGCCGGCAGGTTCTTCACCTCGTTGGCCGGCACCCCGGCCGAGGCGTGCAGCAGGCCGGTCGGGTACACGAGGTCGTCGTAGACCCACAGGTCACACCAGCGGCCGTCCTCCGCGTTGCGCTCGAAGCCGTAGTGGCCACCGGAGAAGTGCAGCTTGACCTTCTCCCGGACGACCTTGGGGCCGCGGTCGCGCATCGCGGCTGGTAACTCCTTCTGCCACAGGTCCCGCGGCTCCAGGATATGGTCGTCCACCGAAATGATCTTCGGCATGTCCTCCGGCGCCGGCGTCACCGAGCCGGCGCTGGGCGCGGTGGCGTCAGTAACGGTCATGGACCGCCCCCTTGGGTGATTGCGGATGCCTTTCAAGAAAGCTACTTTGTGCCGAGCTACCTGTCGAGCCCCGTCCTGCACCGACGGGCGCACGGGGCAGAACCGGATGTCGAGGATGGTGGAGCGTGGCGGAGCCGCAGTTAAGGATCACGTCGATCGGCGACGTGCCGTGGAACGAGGTGAAGGCACAGCGGCACCCGGACGGCCGGCGGGTGTCGATCTGGGAGAAGTTCCTCGAGTGGTCGCCCAGCCGGATGGTGATCTACGCCAGGTACGACCCGGGCATGGTGGTCGAGCGGCACGGCCACATGTCCGACCACTTCATCTTCGTCGTCGCCGGCGAGGTGCAGATCGGTGACCGGCACTGCCCCGCGGGCACGCACATCACCCTGGAGCAGGGCGCCCTGTTCGGCCCGCTGGTCGCCGGGCCGGAGGGCGCCACGCTGTACGAGATCATGACCGGCGACCCCCGGGCCGTCCCTGCCGACCCCGAGGGCTTCGCCCAGCTGCTCGCCGAGCGCGGCATCGAGCCGCTGCCCAACCCCCCGCTCGCCTGGCCCGACTGGATGGCGCCGCGCAGCGACCGCCAGGCGGGCATCGCCCCCGACGCCGACCAATAGCGGCCGTGGGGGGGGGGGGCCCCGGGGGGGCCAACCCCCCCCCCCCCCACAAACGGGGGGGGGGGGGGGGGGCCCAGGGGGGGCCGCCCGCCGGCACGTCGCGGCCGCCCGCTGGCCGGCCGCCTGCCGCAGCTACTGCGCCGACGCGAACGGCGAGCCGGGGGCGAACGCGTCGGTACGCACGACGCGGTGCGCGATCAGCCAGCGCCCCTCATACGGGACGAGGACGTCGCGGTAGCGGCCCCAGTGATCCAGGCCCGCCGGGGTGAGCACGGCGAAGTAGGCCGCCGTGGTGATCCGCTCCGGGGTGACCGACTCGAACCGCAGGTTGGTCACGTGGTGGCGGACGAACGCCGGCCGGGCGGTGCCGGCGGCGGTGGCCGCGGTCTTCTCCTCGACGCCGGACAGCCGGGCGATGATCTCCTCCCGGCCGCGGGCCACCCAGAGGTCCCTGGCCTCCAGCACGCCGTCCGGGGTGAAGCAGGCGGCCAGGTCCGCCAGCCGCCCGCGGTCGCCACTGTGGTTGTAGGTGGCGATCGTGTCCCGCACCTGCTCGCGCGCGACCAGCTCCCAGTGGGCCATGGTGGGCGCGCCGGCCTCGCCGGCCGGGCCGCCCACCGCGGCCGATGCCACCTCGGTCACGAGGCCGCCGTGCCGGTCCCGCTGGCCTGCTGCGCCGCCTGCTCGGCCTCGTACAGCTCGACGGCCCGCTCGCGCAGCGGGCCCTTGGCGACCTTCTCCAGCGTGGCCCGGGGCAGCTCGTCGACGAAGTAGACCGCGCGGGGGACCTTGAAGTCGGCCAGCGACTTCCGGCAGGCGGCCAGGACGTCCTCGCGCAGCCTGTCGAGGTCCACTCCCTC
>JADGHD010000470.1 GCA_019689615.1 Frankia sp.
TTCAATTTGGGGGGCTGGGCCTTTTTTTTTAATGCCACCGGCCGGGGACGGTGGGGCCCGGGGCCCTCCGTCGTCCGTAGTACCTGCCAGCCCGCGCCGCCGACCCCGTTGTCACCCAACGGCCACCATTTGGTCGCCCTGCGCGCTCCCGCACGTGACTGGCGCTGGTTGTCATAACGGTCGCTATCCGTCGGTGCCGCACGCCAGCTAACGTCGTCCCGACACGCGTCGGCGGGGACCGAAGGAAGGAATCTTGTCGCTCGGAGGTGGTTCGTGGCGGTCTCGCCACCGGTGGCTGACACCGGGCGGGCCCCGGGCTCGGGCTGGCGGGCCCCGAGGACGGCCGCCGGGCGCTCGATCTGGCGGATCGCCTGGTCCCGGCTGCGCCGCGACAAGCTCGCCATGGCCAGCGGCGCCTTCGTCGTCCTCGTCGCGCTGACCGCGGTGTTCGCCCCGGTGCTCACGGCGCTGTTCGGCCAGGACCCCAACCAGCCCAACTACCACCTGCTCAACCCGCTCACCACCACGCCGCTCGGCCCGCTCGGCGGGATGAGCTGGGACCACCTGCTTGGCGTCGAGCCGGTCAACGGGCGCGACATCTTCAGCCGGATCGTCTACGGCGCCCGGGTCTCCCTGCTCGTGGCCGTCCTCGCCACCCTGCTGTCGGTGGCGATCGGCACCGTGATGGGCCTGGTCTCCGGTTACCTGGGCGGCTGGGCCGGCGAGCTGATCGCCCGGCTGATGGACCTGCTGCTCGCCTTCCCGCTGCTGCTGTTCGCGATCGCGATCGTCGTCGTCGTGCCGGATGACGCGTTGCACCTCAACGGCACCACGCTGCGGGTGGGCCTGCTGGTCTTCATCATCGGGTTCTTCAACTGGCCCTATATCGGCCGGATCGTGCGCGGGCAGGTGCTCTCGCTCAAGGAGAAGGACTTCGTCGCGGCCGCCCGGGCCACCGGCGCCGGACCGATGCGGATCATGACCCGTGAGCTGCTGCCGAACCTGGCGGCGCCGATCATCGTCTACACCACGCTGCTGATCCCGACGAACATCCTGTTCGAGGCGGCGCTGTCCTACCTCGGGGTCGGGGTGCAGCCGCCGACGGCGTCCTGGGGCGAGATGCTCGCGACCGCCGCCAGCAGCGGCAAGTTCCGGGTCGACCCGATGTTCATGATCGTGCCCGGTATGGCGATCTTCCTGACCGTACTGGCCTTCAACCTGCTCGGGGACGCGTTGCGGGACGCCTTCGACCCTCGCGGCGACTGACCATGCGCCGCCGACGCACCTGATCCGTACGTCCCGGCCGTCGACCGACCCGCCGACCGCCGGGCACTGCCGCTCCCACGGCACTGCGCTGCACTCGCGGCCCGTCCCGGGCAGCACCCGACAACACGAGGGGGGAACCGGATGAGAACTGACTCACTCGGGAAACGAGCCGGCGTGCTCGTGGCCGCGACCAGCCTGGTGCTGGCAGCGTGTGGAGCGGGTGACGACGACAACGTCGAGATCCCGGAGATGCCCAGCCTGGAGGTGACCAGCGGGCAGATCCTGAACCCGTCCGACAAGCGGGGCGGCACCCTTGTCGCGCTCAACGACAGCGACTGTGACTACTGGGACCCGCAGCGCACCTATTACGCGTACTGCTGGACCCAGCAGCGGTGGATCTCGCGCACGCTGCTGACCTACAAGCCATCGCCCGGTGACATCGAGCTGGTCGGCGACCTCGCCACGGCCCCCGCCGAGTCCGAGGACATGCAGACCTGGACGTACACCCTCAAGGAGGGCATCAAGTTCGAGGACGGAACGTCGATCACGTCCAAGGACATCAAGTACGGCATCGAGCGGGTCTTTGCGACCGACGTCATCAACGGCGGCCCGACCTACGTCATCGACTACCTGCAGACGGACCCGCCGTACAAGGGCCCGTACACCGATCCCACCGCGGACAAGCTGGGCCTGAGGTCCATCGAGACGCCGGACGACAAGACCATCGTTTTCCACCTGAACAAGCCGTTCCCGGACTGGAACTACATCATGGCCTCGCCGGCGGCGACCCCGGTGCCGCGGGCGAAGGACACCGGCGATCGGTACACGGCGCGCCCGGTCGCCTCCGGCCCATACAAGATCGAGGAATACGTCCCGAACGAGAAGATGATCCTGGTCCGCAACGACCACTGGGACCCCGCGACGGACGAGGTGAACCAGGCGCTGCCGGACCGGATCGAGATCCAGATGGGCCTCGACCTGCCGGACGTCGACGAGCGGATCCTGGCCGGCGACGGCGACGTCTACGTCGCCCAGAGCGGCGTGCAGCTGGCGGCGCAGTCCCGCCTGATCTCCGACCCGGCGCTGCTGAACGACCGGGCCGCGATCGACCTCACCGGCTTCCTGCGGTACCTGAGCGTCACCACCACCGTGGAGCCGTTCGACGACATCCACTGCCGCAGGGCGGTCGCCTGGGCGATCGACAAGCAGGCCCAGGTGCTCGCCCGCGGCGGCCCGGCCGGTGGCGAGGTGGCGACCACCATGCTGCCCCCGGTGCTGAAGTACTACAGCGAGTTCGACCTGTACCCGACGCCGGACAGCCGCGGCGACATCGCCAGGGCCAAGGAGGAGCTCGCCGCCTGCGGCTACCCGGACGGCTTCCGGACGAAGCTGGCCAGCCGGAACAACGACAAGGAGGTCGCGCAGGCGGAGGCGGTCCAGGCCTCGCTCGCCCAGATCGGGATCGAGGTGGAGATCGAGCAGTTCGAGCCGAGCGTGTACTACTCGGCACTGCTCGGAATCCCGGCGAACATGCGGGAGCAGGGCTTCGGTCTCGCGCTGGCCGGTTGGAAGTCGGACTGGCCGTCCGCGTACGGCTTCTTCAGCTCCATCGTCGACGGGCGGAAGATCCTGGAGCAGGGCAACAGCAACTACGCCGAGCTCAACGACCCGGTCGTGAACCAGGGCATCGACGACGGTGCCACGGCCACCGACGACGCCGCGGCACAGGAGGCGTGGACCAGGGTCGACCGGGCGGTCGTGGAGTCGGCGGCCTACATCCCGCTGGTCTACGAGAAGGCGCTGAACGTCTACAGCGACCGGCTGACCAACGTCTACTTCTCGCGGGCCTACGGCATGGCGAATTTCGCTGCCCTCGGCGTCATTCCGTAGCGCTTCCGGTCCCGGCCTGCCCGCGCCGGGACCCGCTCGCCCAACCCCGAAACGGAGCCACCACCCATGGCCGGATTCGTCATCCGTCGGGTGCTCGGCGGGGTCGTGATCCTCTGGCTGGTCAGCGTGGTCACGTTCCTGCTGTTCTTCCTGGTGCCCAGGGCACTGGGGCCGAACCCGGCAGTGCTGTTCGCCGGGCGCAGCCCGAGCCCGGCCGCCGTCGCCGCCGTGACCGAGAAGCTGGGGCTCGACGACCCCCTGCGCACGCAGTACTGGAACTTCCTCAAGGGGATCTTCGTCGGCCGGCACTACGACGCCGGTCCGGACGTCGACCACTGCCCGGCGCCCTGCCTTGGCTACTCGTTCAAGAACAGCCTGCCGGTCTGGGAGCAGATCACCCATGCGCTGCCGGTCACCCTCTCGCTGACCGCCGGCGCTGCCGCGATCTTCCTGGTGGCCGGCGTGGCGATCGGCGTCGTGTCGGCGCTGCGCCGCGGCGGGCCGGTCGACCGGGCGTCGATGACGGTCGCGCTGGCCGGCGTGTCGCTGCCGGTCTACTTCACCGGCCTGGTGCTGCTGCTGTTGCTCAGCTACGAGTGGCGGGTCATACCCAACATCCACTACGTGCCGCTGCTGGACAACCCGCTGCAGTGGGCACGGAACCTGCTCCCGGCCTGGCTCGCCATCGCCTTCCTGTACTCCGCCATGTACGCCCGGCTGACCAGGGCGAGCATGCTCGACGTCCTCGGCGAGGACTACATCCGGACCGCCCGGGCGAAGGGGCTGCCGGAGCGGACCGTGGTCGGCAAGCACGCGCTGCGGCCCGCGCTGACCCCGGTGGTCACCATCTTCGGGCTGGACGTCGGCGCGCTGCTGGGCGGCGCCGTGCTGACCGAGAGAACCTTCGGCTTCCACGGGCTCGGCAAACTGGCCATTGACGCGATCGGCAACCAGGACCTGCCGATGATCCTCGGCGTCACGATGTTCGGCGCCTTCTTCATCGTGGTCGCCAATATCGTGGTCGACCTGCTGTACGCCGCCGTCGACCCGCGGGTCCGGCCGGCATGACCGCGACCAGCCCGTCCGCCGCCGGGACTGACCCGCGGCCCGACCACCGGTGGCC
>JADGHD010000471.1 GCA_019689615.1 Frankia sp.
GAGGTGGCTGGCGGCCCGGATCCGGCATTGGCCACGGCGGCAGGCGCTGGCCGGACAGCGTCGCCACGCCTGCCGGGCCCGGGCGTCACCGGGCCCGGCAGGCGGGCAGCGGCGGCCTACCTGCCGACCTGGGCCTCGCGCTGGCGGGTGGTGCTGTGCACCGGATCGGTGTCGAACTTCGGAATGATGTACCTCCCGAAGGTCTCCACCGCCTCGGTCGCCACCTCCAGCGGCATGGTGGTCGACAGCATGCCGAACACCAGCTGGTCGGCGCCGATGTCCTGGTAGCCCTGGACCGCCTTCTCGACCTCGTCCGGGTCACCGATGCAGATCGTGCCAACCTTCGCCCGCTCCTTGAGGATCTCGACGGTCGGCTCCGGCAGGACGTTCGGCCAGGCCGGCACCCAGTCGGGCCGCGGGAAGGTGTCGAGGTAGCGGTAGACCAGCGTGTTCTGGTAGCTCATGGTGATGTCGGTGGCGATCTGCCGCGCCCGGTCGCCGTCCTCCAGGCACAGCATCTGGCTGGTCACCATGACGTTGTTGTTGATGTAGCCACCGACCGGCTCGGCCTTCTCGATGGTCTTCTTGTAGACCTCGATCAGCGGCGCGAGCTCGGACGGCGAGTTGTGCGCGAAGCAGAGCACGCCGAGGCCCATCCGGGCCGCCTTCTCGAAGGTGCCCGGGTTGCCGGCGGCGACCCACAGCGGCGGGTGCGGCCTGGTGTACGGCTTCGGCAGGACGTTCCGCTCGGGCATGGAGAAGTACTTGCCCTCGAAGCTGTAGGTGCCGTCCGCCCACATCTTCGGCAGCTCGGCGACCACCTCGTCGAACATGAGCTTGGTGAGCGCCGGGTCGTCGATACCGAAGCCCTTCTGCTCGGTGCTCGACGAGCCACGGCCCATGCCGAGCTCGAACCGCCCGCCGGACAGGTGGTCGAGCATCGCGGTACGCTCGGCGATCCGGGCCGGGTGGTTCACCGGAGGCGTGATGTTGAAGATTCCACTGCCGATGTGGATGCGCTCGGTGACGCCAGCAACGTAGGCGAGGAACGACTCGCTGGCCGAAAGGTGGGAGTACTCGTCAAGGAAGTGGTGCTCGGTGGCCCAGGTGTACTTGAACCCGGCCTTGTCTGCGGCCTGGGTCCAGCGCACCTCGTCCATCAGCCGGTTGTGCTCGGCGTTCACCGGGTCCGCCTCGCGGAGCCGCTTGGGCAGGTACAACGAGTTGAAGATCCCAAATTCCATGGAGGGGGGCCACCCTTCGCCTGTTCGTCCCTGTACTGACGTCTTGGGTTGCGGTGGCGGCGAGATTGCCTTCCAGCCGCCCTCCGCCCGCCCCGTTTCCCGGCGAGCACCGGCGGCCACTCGACCGACCTCTCGGCTCGGGGGTAGAACGTGTTCTACACTCTAACGCACCCGCCAAGGGGCGTCGCAAGATGGCATCTGACGGTCCGTCAGGCATAGGCTCCTCAGGCTGGATGGCACGTTCCTGACCTGCCGACCGGCGTCCCCGCAAGGGCTGGCCGACCTGGCTGGCCGATGGGGGCGCCGGCCGGGACAGGGCGTGCCCACAAACGGACGAGGGGGCGCGCATGGGCGTCACGAACGGCCGGCTCTTCATCGCCGGCGATTGGGTGGAACCGGCCAGCGGCCACTACGGGGTCATCAACCCCGCTACCGAGCAGGTCGTCGGGGAGGCCCCGGAGGCGAGCGTCGAGCAGGCCCAGCAGGCGGCCGCCGCGGCGAAGGCCGCGTTCGAGGGCTGGGCGGCAGCCGACCAGTCCTACCGGTCCGAGGTGCTCGGCCGGATCGCCGACCTGTTGACGAAGTACAACGACGACCTGGTGCCGCTGGTCCAGGCGGAGACCGGCGCCACCATGCGGGTCGCCTCCACCATGCAGGTACCGGTGGCGGTCGAGCGGTTCCAGCGCTACGCCCGGCACGCGTTGGACTCGACGCTGGTGCCGCTGCCGCCGCAGGTGGCCGAGCCCACCCCGCTGGCCAAGGGCGGGATGATGGGAGCCCTGGCCCACCGGGCGCCGGTCGGCGTCGTCGCCTGCATCACCCCGTACAACTTCCCGCTGGTCAACATGGCCGGCAAGGTCGCCCCGGCGCTCGCCATGGGCAACACGGTCGTCATCAAGCCGGCCCCGCAGGACCCGCTGCAGGTGCTGCGGTTCGCCGAGATCGCCCAGGAGGCCGGCGTCCCCGAGGGCGTGATCAACGTGATCACCGGATCCGGCCCGGACATCGGCGCCGCGCTGGTGGCCTCCCCGGACGTCGACATGGTCAGCTTCACCGGCAGCACCGCGGTTGGCCGCAAGATCGGCGAGGCCGCCGGCCGGGACATCAAGCGGCAGCTGATGGAGCTCGGCGGCAAGGGCGCGGCGATCGTGCTCCCCGACGCCGACCTGGACACCGCGGTCGCTGGCATCGGCAGCACCTGGGCCTTCCACTCCGGCCAGATCTGCACCGCCCCCACACGGGCCATCGTCCACCGCTCCCGCCACGACGAGCTGGTCGACAAGCTCGTCGCCTACGCCGGCTTCTGCAAGGTCGGCGACCCGCTCGAGCCCACGACCGTCGTCGGCCCGCTGATCTCGGCAGCCCAGCGCGACCGGGTCGAGGGGCTGCTCGCCGATGGCGTGGCGGCCGGCGCGACGGTCGCCGTCGGCGGCGCGCGCCCGGGCATGGAGCGCGGCTTCTACGCGGCGCCCACCCTGCTCACCGGGGTCACCCCGGACATGACGGTCGCCCAGGAGGAGTTCTTCGGGCCGGTCATCGTCGTGCTCACCTTCGACGACGAGGACGAGGCGGTCGAGATCGCCAACGGCACCCCGTTCGGCCTCTACGACTACGTCTTCTCCACCGACACCAGCCGCGCATACAAGATCGCGAAGCGGCTGCGCAGCGGGAACGTCGGCATCAACACGGTCGGCCGTAACCACGAGACGCCGTTCGGCGGCTTCAAGCACAGCGGCGTCGGCCGCGACTGCGGGGTGTTCGCGCTGCACGCCTACAGCGAGCTGCAGAGCATCGTCTGGCCCGGCTGAGCCGCCCTGACGGCACACACCACGAGAGGAACTGCGATGAAGGGTGTCGTGTGGGACGGCCAGAAGGCCGAGCTCGTCGACGACCTGTCGGTCCGCAAGCCCGGGCCCGGCGAGGTGCTGGTCCGCATCGAGGCGGCCGGCCTGTGCCACAGCGACCTGTCGGTGATCAACGGCACGATCCCCTACGAGACGCCGGTGGTGCTCGGGCACGAGGGCGCCGGCGTCGTCGAGGAGGTCGGCGAGGGCGTGGGCAACGTCCGCCCCGGTGACCACGTCGTGCTGAGCACGCTCGGCAACTGCGGCGCCTGCGAGCACTGCGAGCGGGGCCGGCCGACCATGTGCCGGTCGACGTTCGGCCTGCGGCCGCAGCCGTTCACCTGGCGCGGTGAGCCGGCGTACAACTTCGCGAACATCTCCTGCTTCGCCGAGCAGGCGGTCGTGAAGGCCAACCAGTGCGTGCCGATCCCGGCGGACGTGCCGCTGACGTCGGCCGCGCTGGTCGGCTGCGGCGTGCTCACCGGTGTCGGCGCGGTGCTGCAGCGGGCGAAGGTGGAGCCGGGTTCCACGGTGGCCGTGCTCGGGGTCGGCGGCATCGGCCTGAACGTGATCCAGGGCGCCCGGATCGCCGGCGCCGCGCGGATCGTCGCCGTGGACACCAACCCGGCCAAGGAGGAGGCAGCCCGGCTGTTCGGGGCCACCGACTTCGTCAACCCGAAGGACGCCCCGGACCAGACGGCGGCGATCAAGGCGGTGATCGCGGACTCTGCGCCGCTCGGCTACGACTACGTCTTCGAGTGCGTCGGCCACCCGTCGCTGATCCAGACGTCGATCGCCGCGCTGTCCTGGTCCGGCACGGCCGTGCTGCTCGGGGTGGCGCCGTTCGGCACCAAGGCCGAGTTCTCGCCGTTCGACCTGTACCTGGACAAGACGATCATGGGCTGCCGGTACGGGTCGTCGCAGCCGCAGCGGGACGTGCGTCGCTACATCGACCTCTACCGCGCCGGCCGGCTGCTCCTCGACGAGCTGGTGACCAGGACCTACCCGATCGCTGACTTCCACCACGCGGTCGAGGCCCTGGAGGCCGGCGAGCTCGCCCGCGGCGTGCTCACCCTGGTCGGCTGACGGCGCGTCAGCCGACCACGCTCCCGGCCCCCGGCGCGGGGCCGGCCCCCCCCGCGGGGGGGGCGCGCGGTGGACCCACCGCGGGCCCCCCCG
>JADGHD010000472.1 GCA_019689615.1 Frankia sp.
CCGGAGGAGCGCCCGTGACCGACCCCGATCCCACCCCCGTCACGGGTACCCAACGCCAGCTGCCGCTCGACGACCCCGACCTGGCCGCGGTATGGCGCCGCGCCGTCGCCGGGGTGGCCGACGGCGCGCTGTCCGCGCAGCAGCGAGCGTGGCTGCGGCTGACCCGGCCGCTGGGCCTGGTCCAGGACACCGCGCTGCTCGCCGCGCCGAACGAGTTCACCAAGGACCTGCTCGACTCCCGGCTGCGGCCGTTCCTGACCACCGCGTTGTCCGCGGCCTACGGGCGCGACATCCGGGTGGCCGTCACCGTCGAGCACCTGCCGGACCCGGAGCCGATGACCGGCCCGCTGGTGCTGCCGACGGCGGCAAACGCCCCCGACGCCGCTCCACCACCACCCCCGGCGCACCACGAGCCGGTGGCGATCGTGCGCGAGCGCGTCCCACCGCCGACCGCACCCATCCCCGGCCCGACGGGCCCGGCCGACCTGCTGGACGCGCCGACGCCGCCGTACCCGCGGGTGGCCGCCGGGCTCGGCCGCGACCCGGAGCCGCGGGTGCCCGAGCCGGCCCGGCTCAACCCGCGCTACGTGTTCGAGACGTTCGTCATCGGCGACAGCAACCGGTTCCCGCACGCGGCCGCGGTCGCCGTCGCCGAGGCGCCGGCCAAGGCGTACAACCCGCTGTTCATCTACGGCGACTCCGGTCTGGGCAAGACCCACCTGCTGCACGCGATCGGCCACTACACGCTGAAGCTCTACCCGAACTCCAACGTCAAGTACGTCAGCACGGAGGAGTTCACGAACGACTTCATCGCGTCCATCCGCGACGACCGGCAGCAGGCGTTCCAGCGCCGCTATCGGGACATCGACGTGCTCCTGGTCGACGACATCCAGTTCCTGGAGAACAAGGAGCGGACGCAGGAGGAGTTCTTCCACACCTTCAATGTCCTGCACGACACCGAGAAGCAGCTGGTCATCTCGTCCGACCGCTCGCCCAAGCAGCTGTCGGCGCTGGAGGACCGGCTGCGCAGCCGGTTCGAGTGGGGCCTGATCACCGACGTCACGCCGCCGGACCTGGAGACCAGGATCGCGATCCTGTCGAAGAAGGCGGCGACCGAGCGGCTGCCCGTTCCGCCGGACGTGCTCGAGTACATCGCCACCCACATCGAGCGCAACATCCGCGAGCTCGAGGGCGCGCTCATCCGGGTGGCCGCGTTCGCCAGCCTCAACAAGTCCCATGTCGACCGGACGCTGGCCGAGATCGTGCTGCGCGACCTCATCCCGGACGCGACCAGCACCGAGATCAGCGCAACGTCGATCATGAACGCGACGGCGGCGTACTTCGGGGTCACGATGGAGGACCTGTGCGGCACGTCGCGCAGCCGGGTCCTCGTCACCGCCCGACAGATCGCGATGTACCTGTGCCGGGAGCTGACCGACCTGTCCCTGCCGAAGATCGGGCAGTACTTCGGCGGTCGTGACCACACCACGGTCATGCACGCGGACCGCAAGATCCGCAACCTGATGGCCGAGCGGCGGGCGATCTACAACCAGGTCACCGAGCTCACCAACCGCATCCGGGCCGAGACGAAGCACCTGTGACCCCGTCGGCGCCGGCCACCCCTGCGCTCGCGCGGGCGCCCGGCGCCGGCCCGGCAGGCCCACCGCCGGGCGCCGTCCTCGTCCTTGCTCGCCGCTTCGGGTGAGCGTGCCCCGCGACGGCCGGTGGCGGGGTCTTCACCATCGCCTGCCCTACTTCGCCCGCCTTCGTCGGGGTACCGCCGTCCACCGTCCTCGGCCGGCTGTGCACCCGGCATCCACAGGTTGTCCACAAGCTGTGGGCGAATACACGCCGTGGTCTTGGCTATGAAGCAAGAGGGTCGCGGGGTTCGCGCCCGTGCGCCCGGGATCGGGCTCGGGTGCCACCGACGGGCAGCGCGGCACGCCCAGCGGTGTCCCCAGACTTGTGGAAAACCGGGGTCGGAGCGGGGGACAACCGGGGGATAAGTCGTGGACGGCCCGTGGACGCCGGCTGTGGACGACGACGGCCTGTGGACCACCGACCGGTGCGTCCACACTGCCGCCCACAGTCGATCCACCGGGTCCCAACGATCTGACCTGCGGAAACACAGGTTATCCACAGTTTCCACAGGGCCTACTACTACGACTGCCCTGATATATCCATGAAGATCAAAAAAGCAGGTACAGAAGGGGCTGGGGACAACCTCGCTCGCCCGCGTCCCGGCCCGACCCGCCTCGTTGCCACGCCCCGGACGGGCGGCTGTCGGTCCACGACGCTTGTCACGGAACGTGCCCTTCTCGTCGCACCACACCCAGGACCGGGCGCCGGGGCGCTCGAGCGGTTCTGAGATGCTGGATCGGTTCGTCACCTCGTGGGGAGGGCACAATGAGGTTCCGGGTCGAGCGGGACGAGTTCACCGAGGCGGTCGCCTGGGCCGCGCGCACCTTGCCCACCCGCGCGGCGGCGACCCAGCAGGTGCTCAGCGGGCTGCTGCTCGACGCCACCGGTCCACGGCTGCGGGTAGCCGCGTTCGACTACGAGGTGGCCGCGCAGGCCACCGTCGAGGCGACCATCACCGACGAGGGCCAGGCGCTGGTCCCCGGCCGGATGCTCGCCGAGATCACCAAGGCGTTGCCGGCCGCGCCCATCGACGTCTCGACCGACGGCGCGTCGCTGGTGCTCGCCTGTGGCAACGCCCGGTTCACCCTGCGGACCTGGTCGGTCTCGGAGTACCCGTCGCTGCCGCCGCTGCCGCCGGTGACCGGCCACATCGAGGGCAAGGCGTTCGCCGACGCCGTCGGCCAGGTCGCGGTCGCCGCGGGCAAGGACGACACGCTGCCGGTGCTCACCGGCGTGCGGATGGAGATCGACGGCGACACGCTGACCCTGGCCGCGACCGACCGCTACCGGCTCGCGGTCCGCACGCTCAAGTGGCGCCCGGAGAGCCCGGACGCCAACGGCGTCGCCCTCATCCCGGCGCGCACGCTGCAGGACACCGCCAAGTCGATGTCGGCCGGTGGGGTCGAGGTCGCGATCGCGCTCGGCACCGGGCCCAGCGGCGAGGCGCTGGCCGGGTTCGCCGGCAACGGCCGCCAGACCACGACCCGCCTGGTCGACGGCCAGTTCCCGCCGTTCCGCAAGCTGCTGCCCGACTCGTGCCCGCTGCTCGCGCAGGCCGAGAAGGGCCCGCTGACCGAGGCCGTGAAGCGGGTCGCGCTGGTCGCGCCGCGGACCGCGCCGGTCAAGCTCTCGTTCTCGCCGGAGCACCTGGTGCTGGAGGCCGGGACCGGCGGCGAGGCGCAGGCCTCCGAGACGCTGCCCGCCGGGTACGACGGCCCGGAGCTCGCGGTCGCGTTCAACCCGTCGTACCTGCTGGACGCGCTGACCGCGATCGAGTCGGACCAGGTGGAGTTCGGCTTCGCCAGCGCCGACGACGCCGAGGTCGCGGCGGCCAAGCCGGCGATCCTCACCGGAAAGGGCACCGACGAGGACCCGCCGGACTACCGGTACCTGCTGATGCCGATCCGGCTGAACAGCTGACCGGGTGACGTGCACGTCACACACCTGCAGCTGATCGACTTCCGCTCCTACCCCTCGCTCGAGCTGGTCCTCGAGCCAGGGGTGGTCACGTTCGTCGGCGCGAACGGGCAGGGCAAGACCAACCTGCTCGAGGCCATCGGCTACCTGGCGACCCTGGGCAGCCACCGGGTGGCCACCGACGCCCCGCTGATCCGCGAGGGCGCCGAGCGGGCCGTCATCCGGTCCCGGATCGTGCGCGGGGACCGGGCGGCCCTGGCCGAGATCGAGATCATCGCCGGCCGGGCCAACCGTGCCCGGCTCAACCGGCGGTCGCTGGCCCGGCCGCGGGAGCTGCTCGGCCTGCTGACCACGGTGCTGTTCGCGCCGGAGGACCTGGCACTGGTCAAGGGCGACCCGTCGGAGCGGCGCCGGTTCCTCGACGAGCTGCTGGTCGCCCGCGCCCCGCGGCTGGCCGGCGTGCTCGCCGACTACGACCGGGTGCTGCGCCAGCGGACCGCGCTCCTGCGCAACCGCGGCGACCTGCGCACCCTCGACGCCTGGGACGAGGCCCTGGCCCGGCCAGGCGCCGACCTGCTGGCCGCCAGGCTCGAGCTGGTCGCGGCGCTGCGCCCGCGGGTGGCGGCGGCGTACGCGGCGCTGGCCGGCCCGGGGGGTGCCGCCGGCGCGGGCCTCGACGCGCGGCGGGGCCCGGGCGACGAC
>JADGHD010000473.1 GCA_019689615.1 Frankia sp.
CGGGGGGACCGGGGGCCGGCTGTCGGCGAGCACGTAGTGCTCCACCCCGAACGCGGCCCGGCCCATCCCGTCGGCGAGCGCGAAGAAGTAGCCGTCCACCGCGATCTGGGTCCGGTGCGCCCGCATCGCGGCGAGCTTCGCGTCGAGGTACTCCGGCGCCTCGATCCGGGTGGTGATGACCTCGTCCGGCACCCCCATCGGGATGTCGTCCGCGCTGGTCGCGCCGTGAAAGGGGCTGTTCTCGTCGCTGGCCAGGTACTCAACGCCCCGCTGGACCATCGACTTGGGCAGCGCGGTCTCGTAGAGCTTGAGCGGCCCCCACGGCGGGCCGGCGTCCGGGGCGAAGTCAGGGTCGGCGGCGGCGGTGAACGCGGCGACCGTGATCTGGTGCGCCCGGATGTGGTCCGGGTGCCCGTAGTCCCCGTTCGCGTCGTAGCTGACCAGCACGTGCGGCCGGACCTCGCGGACGATCCTGACCAGCTCCGTGGTCGCCTCGGTGAGGTCGGACTGCCAGAAGCAGCGCGGGTCGTCGTTGCCGGGGGTGCCCATCATCCCGCTGTCGCGGAACCGGCCGGCCCCGCCGAGGAAGCGGTGGTCGGTGACGCCGAGCGCCGCGCAGGCCCGCTCCAGCTCGACGATCCGGTAGCCGCCGAGCTGGTCGCCGCGGTCGGCGGCGAGGCCGGCGAGCTCGGGCACGAGCACCTCGCCGAGCTCGCCGAGCGTGCAGGTGACCAGGGTGACGTGGGTGTCCGGGTCGGCGGCGTAGCGGGCCATCGTCACGCCGGTCGCGATCGACTCGTCGTCCGGGTGCGCGTGCACGAACAGCGCCCGGCGCACGGCCAGCGCCGCGTCCGCAGCTGGGCCGCCCGGTTCGGGCATGGGGCCTGGCTCGGGCGATGCGGCGTCGGTCATCCGGCGACCCCGTCGTAGCCACCGGGGTTGCGCCGCTGGAACTCCCACGCGTCCCGGCACATGTCGGCCAGCCCGCGCTTCGTCCGCCAGCCGAGCTCCTCCGCCGCCCGGCGCGGGTCGGCGACCAGCTCGGCGACGTCGCCCGGCCGGCGGCCGACGATCCGGTACGGCAGCGGGCGCCCGACGGCCTCGGAGAACGCGGCGACGAGCTGCAGCACCGACGTCCCGGTCCCGGTGCCCAGGTTGTAGACCCGGTAGCCGGTCTGGTCGTCCAGGTGCTCCATCGCCGCCCGGTGCCCCTCGGCGAGGTCGACGACGTGGATGTAGTCGCGGATGCCGGTGCCGTCCGGGGTCGGGTAGTCGCTGCCGAACACCGACAGCTCGGCCAGCCGGCCGACCGCGACCTGCTGCAGGTAGGGCATCACGTTGTTCGGGATGCCGCGGGGGTCCTCCCCGAGCAGGCCGGACGGGTGGGCCCCGACCGGGTTGAAGTAGCGCAGCGCGATCACCCGCCAGTCCGGCTCGGCGACGCACAGGTCGGACAGGATCTGCTCGCAGATCCACTTCGTGCGGGCGTACGGGTTGGTCGGCCGGGCCGGGGCCTCCTCGGGGATCGGCAGGGAGTCGGCGTTGCCGTGCACCGAGCAGGAGGAGGAGAAGATCAGCCGGCGGACGCCGTGCTCGCGCATCGCCTCGATCAGGCGGAGGGTGGCGTTGACGTTGGTGTCGTAGTACTCCACCGGCATCCGCACCGACTCGCCGACCGCCTTGCGCGCGGCGAAGTGCACCACGGCGTAGACCGGGCCACCGCCCCGGCCGCCGCCCCCGAGCAGCTTGCCCAGCGCGGCGCCGTCGCGGACGTCGAGCTCGACGAAGTCCAAGTTGCCGGCCACATCCGGCCCCACGACCTCGCGGATCCGCTCGATTGCGTGCGGCGAGCTGTTGCTGAAGTCGTCAACGCCGATCACTCGATAGCCGGCGGTCAGCAGGTCGACACAGGTGTGTGAGCCGATAAAGCCCGCCGCCCCGGTCACGAGTACCGTCGCACCCGCCGCGCGAGCGGCCGGCGTTGCCCTGTCCTGTGGCGTTATGTCTGGCGTAGTACCCACCAGCTCACCCATCTGTCGGGCCCGGCGGGCACCGTTGCCCGCCAGGACGAAACCGTCCTGTTCGTGACCGTACCGGCCGGCACACCGAAGCCGGCTGCCGGCTTGGCACTCGGGTGCTGGCCGGGGCTGCGCCCGACGCGCCGGCGTACCAGGCTGACCTGCCCTGTGCTCCGCCCCGGGGCCGCACCCGCGGAAGTGGTTCCCAGGCAGCTCATGTCGAACCGGCAAGCGCGCGGCACAGGCGCGACCGGTGCGGACCGGCCGGGCAACCGCCCAGGCGGCGCGGGCCGGGCAGGCCGGTGGGCGGCGCTGCGGGCGGGATCAGCCGGCGCGGCGGCGGGAGCGCAGCTTCTCCCGCTCGCTGGCGGACAGCACGACCTTGCGCAGCCGCACGGTGGCCGGGGTGACCTCCACGCACTCGTCCTCGCGGCAGAACTCCAGCGCCTGCTCCAGCGTGAGCTGGCGGTGCGGGGTCAGCCGGACCAGCTCCTCCCCCGTGGACGAGCGCATGTTGGTGAGCTTCTTCTCCTTGGTCGGGTTGACGTCCATGTCGTCGGCCCGGGAGTTCTCACCGACGATCATGCCCTCGTAGACCTCGGTCATCGGGCCGACGAACATGGTGCCCCGCTCCTGCAGGTTGAGCAGGGCGTAGGCGGTGGTCGGGCCGGCCCGGTCGGCGACCATCGAGCCGGTCGCCCTGGTCCGCAGCTCGCCGAACCACGGCTCGTAGCCCTCGAACACGTGGTGCATCAGCCCGGTGCCCCGGGTCTCGGTCAGGAACTCGGTCCGAAAGCCGATCAGGCCGCGGGCCGGCACCAGGTACTCGAACCGAACCCAGCCGGTGCCGTGGTTGACCATCTGCTCCAGCCGGCCCTTGCGGACCGCGAGCAGCTGGGTGAGCGTGCCGAGGAACTCCTCCGGCGCGTCGATGGTCAGCCGCTCCACCGGCTCGTGCACCCTGCCGTCGATCACCCGGGTGACCACCTGCGGCTTGCCGACGGTGAGCTCGAAGCCCTCCCGGCGCATCAGCTCGACCAGCACGGCCAGCGCCAGCTCGCCGCGGCCCTGGACCTCCCAGGTGTCCGGCCGGTTGCTGGGCAGCACCCGGATCGAGACGTTGCCGACCAGCTCCTGGTCGAGCCGTGCCCTGAGCAGCCGGGCGGTCAGCTTCTTGCCGGAACGGCCGGCCAGCGGCGAGGTGTTGACGCCGATCGTCATGCTGATCGACGGCTCGTCGACCGTGAGCACCGGCAGCGGGCGCGGGTCCTCCGGGTCGGCCAGCGTCTCGCCGATCGTGATGTCCGGGATCCCGGCCACGGCGATGATGTCGCCGGGACCGGCCTGCTCGGCCGGCTTGCGGTCGAGCGCCTCGGTCAGCAGCAGCTCGCTGACCTTTACCCGCTCCTGGCCGCCGTCCCGGCGGCACAGCATCACCTGCTGGCCGCGGCGGATGGTCCCGTTGTGCACCCGGCACAGCGCCAGCCGGCCCAGGTACGGCGACGCGTCCAGGTTGGTGACCAGCGCCTGCAGCGGCGCGTCCGGGTCGTATGACGGCGCCGGGATCGTCTCCAGCAGCAGGTCGAACAGGGGCTTGAGGTCCGGCGAGTCGGGGCTGTTGCCGTCGGGCGGGCGGACGGTCGAGGCCCGGCCGGCCTTCGCGTTGCAGTAGACGATCGGGAAGTCGATCTGGTCCTCGTCGGCGTCCAGGTCGAGGAACAGCTCGTAGGTCTCGTCGACGACCTCGGCGATCCGGGCGTCCGACCGGTCGACCTTGTTGACGACCAGGATCACCGGCAGCCGCGCGGCCAGCGCCTTGCGCAGCACGAACCGGGTCTGCGGCAGCGGCCCCTCGCTCGCGTCGACGAGCAGCAGCACCCCGTCGACCATGGCCAGCCCGCGCTCCACCTCGCCGCCGAAGTCGGCGTGGCCCGGCGTGTCGATGATGTTGATGGTGGTGTCGCCGTAGCGGACCGCGGTGTTCTTCGCGAGGATCGTGATGCCCTTCTCGCGCTCCAGGTCCATCGAGTCCATGACCCGGTCGGCGAGCTCCTCGTGCGCGCCGAAGGCACCGGACTGGCGCAGCATCGCGTCGACCAGCGTCGTCTTGCCGTGGTCGACGTGCGCGATGATCGCGATGTTGCGGAGGTCGTCGCGGCTGCGACGCTCGGCGCTGGCGGGGGTGGGCACGGTGGCGGGCTCCGGGGCGGACGAGGGGTGCGCGACCCCGAGATCGTGGT
>JADGHD010000013.1 GCA_019689615.1 Frankia sp.
TCGCCGCCCCGTCGCCGCCCCGCCCGCCGCCAACCGGCCACGCGGCGGGTACGCAGGGCGGGCGCCCGGCCGCCGTCGCGCCGGCACGGCCGGTCCAAGATCCGGCAGGGCGAACGCTAGAACACGTTCTCATCGTGCGGTAGAACGCATCAGGAACACGTTCTCGTCAAGGTCGGCCGTCGGGCCGGCGCGACCCGGGAGGCAGACTTGCCCAAGGTCGTCACAACCACCGTGGAGTTCCCCTACCGGCGCAGCCTCGGGCCGGTCGTCGGCCGCTTCGTCGCCGAGCTGGCCAGAGGGCGGATCGTGGGGGCGCGCAGCGGGGAGCGGGTGCTCGCCCCGCCGCTGGAGTACGACCCGGACACCGGGGCGGCGACGGGTGAGCTGGTCGAGGTCGGCCCCGGCGGCACCGTCCGCTCGTGGACCTGGGTGGGGCAGCCGGACACCCGGCACCCGCTGAGCCGGCCGTTCGCGTTCGCGCTCATCCAGCTCGACGGTGCGGACACGAGCATGGTGCACGCCGTCGACGCGGGCAGCGAGGCCGCGATGAGCACCGGGATGCGGGTGGTGGCCCGGTTCCGGGCCGAGCCCGGCGGGCGCCCGGACGACCTGGCGTTCTTCGTGCCCGAGGGGGCCGAGCCAACCGGCGAGGAGCCGGCCACGGTCTCGGCGGCCGAGGCGGCGGCGCGGGCCGGGGACGAGCCGGTCACCCCGGTGGAGACGATGGAGTTCTGGTCGTCGCTGGCCTACCAGGAGGCGCTCAACCCGGCGGCCCAGCGCTACGCCGACTCGATGCTGGCCGGGCGCATCCTCGGCCAGCGCTGCCCGACCTGCGGGAAGACCTACGTCCCGCCGCGGGACTTCTGCCCGGTCGACGGCATCCGGCTCGACGAGAGCCACGACGTCGTCCTACCGGACCGCGGCGTGATCACGAACTTCACGATCGTCACCCCGGTGCAGTATCCGGGCCAGAAGGAGACCGAGCCGTTCGTGCGGGTCTCGGTGCTACTCGACGAGGCCGACGCCCTGCTGGGCCTGCAGCCCGTCGTCGGCATTCCCAACGAGGAGGTACGGGTGGGCATGCGGGTCGAGGCGGCATGGCTGCCAGAGGCCGAGCGCAACGCGGAGGAGTTCGGCAACCGCGGCTGGGGCTCGACCACCGGGGCGATCGCCGGCTGGCGCCCCACCGGCGAGCCTGACCTGCCCGTCGAGCGCTACATCGACAGGGTCTTCTGATGGCGGCGGAAACCACGGGCGCCGTGTTCGGCCAGCCCGTCGCGATCGTCGGCTACGCCATCTCGGAGATGAGCGAGTTCGCCGAGCAGACCGAGGTACAGCTCTGCCTCGACGTCGTGAGCCGGGCGCTGGCCTCCTCCGGCCTGTCCCGCAAGGAGATCGACTTCACCTGCTCCGGCAGCGCCGACTACCTGTCCGGCGGCACCTTCACCTTCGTCGCCAACCTCGACGCCGTCGGCGCCTGGCCGCCGATCCGCGAGTCGCACGTCGAGATGGACGGCGCCTGGGCGATGCACGAGGCGTGGGTGCGGCTGCTGATCGGCGAGGAGCGCACCGCGCTGGTGTTCGGCTCCGGCAAGTCGTCCACCGGTGAGCTCTCCCGGGTGCTCACCCTGCAGACCGACCCCTACTACCTGGCGCCGCTCGGCACCGACCCGGTGTCGCTGGCCGCGCTGCAGGCCAGGGCGCTGCTGGACAGCGGCAAGGCGACCGAGCGCGACTTCGCCGCGGTCGCGGCCCGTGCCCGGCGCGCCGCGGCCGACAACCCGTACGCCGTCCCCTCGGTCGCCGCGGCGGGCCGGGGTGGCGTGGCGACGGCCACCGACCTGGACGCCGAGATCGACGCCCTGCTGGCCGCCGAGCCGGTGCGCTCCCCGCTGCGCCCGCACGACCTGCCGCCGGTGACCGACGGGGCGTGCGCTGTCGTGCTCGCCACCGCGGACGTGGCCAACCGGCTCGCGGCCGAGCACGGCATCGTCCCGGTGTGGATCACCGGCTTCGAGCACTTCGTCGAGCCGCACCAGCCGGGCATGCGCGACCTGACCGACTCGGTGTCCACCCGGCTCGCCGCGCAGGCCGCCGGGATCGGCAGTGGCGGGCCGGTCGAGGTGGCCGAGCTGTCGGCGACCTACAGCCACGAGGAGATCATCCTGCAGGGCGCGCTCGGCCTGCCGGACGACTGCGTGGTCAACCCGTCCGGGGGGGCGCTGGCCGCCAACCCGGTGATGGCCACCGGCCTGGTCCGCATCGCCGAGGCGGCCAGGGCGATCCGCGAGCGCGGCCACAGCCGGACGCTGGCGCACGCCACCTCGGGGCTGTGCCTGCAGCAGAACCTGGTCTGCCTGCTGAGCCGGGAGGCGGGCGGCGGCCAGCAGCCAGGAGACGAAGGAGGCCAGCGGTGAGCGGCGAGCCCTGCGCGATCGTCGGGATCGGCCAGACCCACCACCGGAGCAAGCGGCTGGACGTCTCGCTCGCCGGCCTGGTCCGGGAGGCGGCGAGCCGCGCGCTCGAGGACGCCAACATGGACTGGGCGGACATCGACGCCATCGTGATCGGCAAGGCGCCGGACGCGTTCGAGGGCGTCATGATGCCCGAGCTGTACCTGGCCGACGCGCTCGGCGCCGCCGGCAAGCCGATCCTTCGGGTGCACACCGCCGGCAGCGTCGGCGGTTCCACCGGCATCGTCGCCGCGCACCTCATCCACGCCCGCCGGCACCGCCGGGTGCTGGCCGTCGCCTTCGAGAAGCAGTCCGAGGGCAACGCGCAGTGGGGCCTCGGCGGCGGCAAGTCCGGGAGCATGGGCGCCGGCGGCATCTTCGCCCCGTGGATCCGCTCCTACATGCGCCGCTCCGGCGCGCCCGAGCACATCGGCTGGAAGGTGGCGGTCAAGGACCGGCTCAACGCGCTGAAGAACCCGTACGCGCACCTGAAGATCGCTGACATCTCGATCGAGAAGGTCCGCGACTCGTTCATGCTCTGGGACCCGCTGCACTTCCTGGAGTCCTGCCCGTCGTCGGACGGCGCCTGCGCGCTGGTGCTGACCGACGAGGCGGGCGGGCGCGCCGCGGCCGCCGCCGGCCGCCCGCCGGCCTGGGTCGCGGCGACCGCGATGCGCAGCGAGCCGACCTCCTTCCCCAACCGGGACCCAGTCCGGCCGCAGGCGGGCATCCTGTGCGCCCGTGACCTGTACCGGCAGGCCGGGATCTCCAACCCGCTGACCGAGATCGACGTCGCCGAGCTCTACGTGCCGTTCAGCTGGTACGAGCCGATGTGGCTGGAGGGTCACGAGATCGTCGAGCCGGGCCAGGGCTGGAAGCTCGTCGACAGCGGCGAGACCGAGATCGGCGGGTCGTTCCCGGTCAACCCGTCCGGTGGGGTGCTGTCGTCCAACCCGATCGGCGCGTCCGGCCTGCTGCGGTTCGCCGAGGCGGCGCTGCAGGTACGCGGCATGGCCGGCGAGCACCAGGTGGAAGGCGCTCGCACCGCGCTCGGGCACGCCTACGGTGGCGGTGCCCAGTACTTCGCCATGTGGATCGTGAAGTCGTCGCTGTAGTTCGCTAGTCGCCGGAACGCGCCAGCCGCGGGTGGCGGGGCGGTCGCTCACCGTCTGGCCACCCGCGGCCGGCCAGTTGGGAGGTCAGGGTGCCGCTGCCCGAGGAGTTCCACGAGCTCGCCCGCAAGGTCAACAACTGGGGGCGGTGGGGCCCCGAGGACGAGCGCGGCACGTTGAACCTCATCACCGACGAGGTGGTGCGCCGGGGCGCGGGCTGCGTGCGTACCGGGAAGCGGTTCTCGCTCGCGATGCCGCTGTCGGCCGACGGCCCGCAGATGGGTTTCATCCCGGGGCGGATCAACCCGTTACGGACGATGATCTCGCTGAACTCGCCGGTGACCGGTGACCCCACGCAGGCGTGCTTCTCCGACGACGCGGTCGTCATGGGCGTGCAGTGCGCCACCCACTGGGACGCGCTAGCGCACGCCTCCTATGACGGCCGGATCTACAACGGGTTCGGCTGGGACACCATCACCTTCAACGGCGCAGCCCGCTGCGGCATCGACAAGACCGGCCCGATCGTCGGCCGCGGCGTGCTGCTCGACGTCGCCCGGGCCAAGGGCGTCGACATCCTCGACGGCGGCTACGCGATCACCGGCGAGGACCTGGACGCGGCGGCGGACGCGGCCGGGGTGACGATCGAGCCCGGCGACATCGTGCTGATCCGGACCGGCCAGATCCGCAGGTTCCACCAGGGCGACAAGGTCGGCTACACGTTCCCCTCCCCCGGCCCGTCGCTGAAGTCGGTCGAGTGGATGCGCTCGCGCGACATCGCCGCCGTGGCCACCGACACGATCGTCTTCGAGGTCTACCCCAGCGAGCGGGCCGACGCCCAGCTGCCGGTGCACCTGCTGCACCTGGTCGAGATGGGCCTGACCCAGGGCCAGAACTTCGACCTGGAGGCGCTCGCCGCCGACTGCGCCGACGACGGCGTCTACACGTTCCTGCTGTCCGCCACGCCGGAGCCGTTCGTCGCCGGCCTCGGCGGCCCGGTCATCCCGATCGCGATCAAGTAGTCGTGGCCTGCCCGCCGTCCGGGCCGCCCGCCGCAACGGCCCGGACGGCACTCGGCGCCGGTGCGGCGCCTAGCTGTCGGCCGGGGCCGGGCAGAGGCAGAACGGGTGGCCGGCTGGGTCGAGCATGACCCGCCAGGCGTCGCCGCCGGGCTGGGTGTCGGCCTCCCGGCCGCCGAGCTCGATCGCCCGGCGCACCGCCGCCGGCACGTCGCTCACCCGGAAGTCCAGGTGGAACTGCTGCGGCGGGTCCTGGGTCGGCCAGCGCGGCGGCCGGTAGTCCTCGACCTTCTGGAACCCGATCATGACCTCGGTGCCGGGCGGGGTCAGGTAGGCCCACTCCCCCTTCTCCTCGTCAGCACCGGCGACGCCCCAGCCGGTCAGCTCGCCGTAGAAGGTGGCGAGCGCCTTCGCGTCCGGGCAGTCGAGCATCAGCCCGGCCCAGGTCAGTCCGGGCGCCGCCCCGGCCGACTGGCCGGCCGTGCCCTGCGCGGTATCGGTGGCCGCCATGACAGCTCCTCGTCGCTCGTCGGGTCAGGTGCTTGTCGGGCGGGGCCGGCGCGGCGCTCGCGCCGGCCCGCCGGCCGGCTGGTTGGGCCGGCAGCGGCCATGCTCGCGGCCAAGGCTGCCACCTCCTGTCAGGTATGGCGAGCCGACTGTCGGTGGGCGGCGGGAGAATGCGGCATGCGCGCCAGTCGTCTCGTCTCGGTGCTCCTGCTGTTGCAGGCCCGCGGCCGGCTGACCGCCCGCGAGATCGCCGACGAGCTGGAGGTCTCGGTACGGACCATCTACCGGGACCTGGAGGCGCTGGCCGAGGCGGGCGTCCCGGTGGTGGCCGACCGCGGCGCCGCCGGCGGGTACCGGCTGCTCGACGGCTACCGCACCCGCCTCACCGGCCTGACCAGGGACGAGGCGGACACGCTGCTGTTGGCCGGAATCCCGGGGCCGGCCGCCGAGCTCGGGCTGGGAGCGGAGCTGGCCGCCGCCGAGCTCAAGCTGCTCGCGGCGCTGCCCGAGACGCTGCGCTCCCGGGCCACCCGCGTGCGGGAGTGCTTCCACCTGGACGCGCCGGGCTGGTTCCGCGACGCCGAGCCGGTGCCGCATCTGGCCGAGGTCGCCGACGCGGTCTGGCAGCGGCGCCGGATCCGGGTGACCTACCGGCGCTGGCGGGCGCCGCGCGAGGTCAGCCGGCTGCTGGAGCCGCTTGGCCTCGTGCTCAAGAGCGGCGTGTGGTACCTGGTCAGCGAGGTGGTGGCCGAGCCGGACGCGCCGGCGACCGAGTCAGCGCTGTGGCCGGACCCCGCGGCGGACGTGCTGGCCGCCAGCGCCGACGACCGGCGACGGCGGGTGTACCGGGTCAGCAACATCCTCACGCTGGCGCAGACGGGCGAGACGTTCTGCCGGCCGTCCGGCTTCGACCTGGCGGCCTACTGGGCGGCATGGTCGGCGCGGTACGAGTCGGCGGTCTACCGCGGCCAGGCGACGGTGCGGCTCTCGCCGGCCGGGCAGGAGCTGGCCCGGTACCTGCTGCCGGTGGCGGTCGCCCGGGCCGCCAGCCAGACCGCGTCGGCCCCGGACGCCGACGGCTGGGTGCGTGCCGTGCTGCCGATCGAGTCGGTCCGCCACGCCAGGCACCAGCTGCTGGTGCTGGGGCCGGAGCTGGAGGTGCTCGACCCACCGGAGCTGCGCGCCGCGCTCGCCCTGGCCGCCCGCGGGCTGGTGGAGCGCTACCGCGAGACCCCCGTCCCGCCGCGCCCGGCGGGGCCAGGGCGGTCCGGCGGCGGCTTCCGGGCCGACAGCACCAAAGCGCTATCGCCTTGACGGGTGCCTGACGAAAGCGCGTGCCGCGCCGCCCAGTGCTGGCCGCGGCCGGCGCCGCCGTCGCGCGGCCGGCGGGTCAGCGAGAAGTCGGGGTCGCGGCTGTCCGGGCCGACCAGATAGCCGATGACGGTGGTGAGAACCAGGACGCCGAGGATCACGAGGATGGTCATCGCGGGCTCCCGCCGGCGATGAGGGTGCGTGGCAACCGGCTGGCCGGCAGTGGGCGGTTGGCTAGCGGTGACCGGCGCAGGACGATAGCGCTATCATGTCTTCTCATGAGAAATGGTAGCAGTGCGGACGCCGGAAGCGTGGAGCGCGTCGCCAGGGAACTGCGTCGGCTGGCCGACGCCCGCGCCGTCGGTGCCCGCCTGCCCAGCACCCGCGAGCTGCAGCAGCGCCTCGGCGTCGGCCCGGTCACCGTGCAGCGGGCGCTCGCCCGGCTGGTGACCGAGGGGGTGCTGGTGACCCGCCCGGGAGCCGGCACGTTCGTGGCCCCGCGCCGCGGCACCCGGCTCGGCGACACCGACTGGCAGCAGGTGGCGCTGGGCGCGAGCCCCGTCGCCCTGGACGGGGTCGACTTCCTGCGCTTCCGCAGCGCGTCACCGATCGCCTTCCAGCTGGGCACTGGCTACCTGGACCCGTCGCTGCGGGCGGACTCCCGGCTCGCCGCGGCCGCCAGCCGGGCAGCGCGCCGGCCGGACGCCTGGGGCCCACCGCCGCCGGCCGGCGTGCCTGAGCTGCGGAGCTGGTTCGCCCGCCAGATCGGCGCCGACCCGGAGGAGGTGCTGATCACGCCGGGCGGGCAGGGGGCGCTGTCGGCGGCCTTCCGCGCGCTGGTCCCCGCCGGCAGCCCGGTGCTGTTCGCCGTGCCGACCTACCCGGGAGCCCTCGCCGTCGCCCGCAGCGCCGGGCTGGTGCCGGTGCCGGTGCCGGCCGACGGCGACGGCGTCCGCCCGGAGCTGCTGGCCCGCGCGCTGGCCGCGACCTCGGCCCGGGTGCTGTGCCTGCAGCCGACCTACAGCAACCCGACCGGCAGCCTGCTCGCGCCCGCCCGGCGCGGCGAGGTGCTGGCCCTGTGCGAGCGGGCCGGCGTGTTCGTCATCGAGGACGACTTCGCCCGCTGGCTCGGCCACGGCCAGACGCCGCCGCCCCCGCTGTGGCGGGACGACGACAAGGGCCACGTCATCACGATCTGCTCGCTGACGAAGATCCTGGCCCCGAGCCTGCGGGTGGGCGCGTTGACCGCCCGCGGCCCGGTGATGAGCCGGCTGGCGGCGATGCGCCAGATCGACGACTTCTTCGTCCCGCTGCCGATGCAGCACACCGCGGTGGAGATGGTGACCGGGCCGGGCTGGACCGCCCAGCTGCGGACGGTCTCCGCTGCGCTGGCGGCCCGGATGGAGGCGCTGACCGCGGCGCTCGCGGCCGAGCTGCCGGACTGCGCGTTCGAGAACCCGCGCGGTGGCATCAACCTGTGGCTGCGGCTGCCGCGCGGGGTCGACGACCGGGTCGTCACCACCCGGGCCGCCCGGCTCGGGGTCGCGGTCATGCCCGGCCGGCACTTCGTGATCGGCGAGCAGGACGCCAGCCACCTGCGGCTGTGCGTCGCCGGCATTCCCGAGCGGGACGTGGCGACGGCGGTCTCCCTGCTGGCCGAGGCGGTGCGGGCCAGCGCCGGCTCGGCGGCCCGGGTGTTCGGCGCCTGAGCCCTGCCACGCGGGGCCACGGCCACGCGGTCGCACAGCCACGCGGCCCACGGCCCCGTCCGCGGCATCGCCCTCGCCCTCGCCCGTGCCCCGGGCCCGGCCCGCCGCGTGCCGGCGCCGGCCGGGCCCGGGGCGCGCGGCTAGCCCATCGTCTTCTGGCCGTCCAGGGACTCGCGGATGATGTCGGCGTGGCCGGAGTGCTGCGCGGTCTCGGCGATCAGGTGCAGCAGGACCTGGCGGACCGACCAGCGCGTGCCCGGCTCGAACCACGGCGCCTGCGGCAGCGGCCGGCTCGCGCCGAGGTCCGGCAGGCCGCGGACGATCTCCTCGGTGCGCCGCGCCACCTTCTCGTACTCGGCGAGCGCCCCGGCCAGCGTCTCCCCCTCGACCAGGCGGAAGCCGTCCGCGTCCCACTCCGAGCCGAACACGCTCGGCCCGTGCAGGACGAAGTCCAGCCACAGCGACTCCATCTCCGCCACGTGCTTGATCAGCCCGCCGAGGGTGAGCGCGCTGACCGTGGTGCGCTGCCTGGCCTGCTCGTCGGTCAGGTCGCGCACGGTGAACCGCAGGAACGCCCGGTGCTTGGCGAGCGTGTTCAGCAGCTCGTCGTACTCGCTCGGCGCGGCTGTGCCGGCGGCGGTGCTGGTGGGAGTCGTGGCGCTGGTGACGGTCATCGTGGCCCTTCCTGCCCTGGCTGGTCCCCGGTGGGGGCCGGCGGCCTCATCGCCGCCGACAGGAGGCACGCTATGACCAGTTGCGGTCAGATCCTGTCCGCAAGGTCGCGGCAGTCGGACGTTCGCGCCCGCGTGGCGTCGCGCGCCGACCGATGGCAGGCGACGACCGCACCGGCACGGGCCACGGGCCGGCCGGGGCGACCCGACCGCGGGCAGCCCCGGGCCGCTGCGCCGTGCCCCGTCAGGGGCGGCCGCCGAAGCGGGCGCGCAGCTCGTGCTTGAGGATCTTCATGGTCGCGTTGCGCGGCAGCGCGTCCAGCACCTCGAGCCGCTCCGGGATCTTCTGCACCATCAGCCCGGCGCCCCGCAGGAACTCGGCCAGCTCCGGCAGCGTCGGCGGCTCCTGGCCGGGCGCCGGCTCAACCACCGCGCAGACCATCTCGCCCCGCTCGGGGTCGGGCAGGCCGATGACCGCGACCGCGCCCACCTTGGGGTGCTGGTAGAGCAGGTCCTCGACCTCCTTGGCCGAGACGTTCTCCCCCTTGCGGATGATCACGTCCTTGAGCCGGCCGGTGAGCGTGACGTGCCCGTCCGGCCGCAGGTAGCCGAGGTCGCCGGTGCGGAACCAGCCCTCCTCGTCGAACGCGGCGGCGGTCGCCTCCGGGTCGGTGTAGCCGGCGCACACCGTCACCCCGCGGACCCGCACCTCGCCCTCGGTCCCGGTCGGGACCGGCCTGCCGTCCGAGCCCACGATCCGGACCTCGACGCCGGGCAGCGGCGCGCCCTCGGAGTACATGAGCGCGTCGTCGGAGTCGTCCGGCGCGCCCTGGGTGATCATCGGGACCTCGGTCATCCCGTACCCGTGCGCGACCGGGATGCCCATCTCCCGCTTGACGTCGACGTAGAGCTCAGGCGGCTTCGGCGCGCCGCCGCCGGAGAGCATCCGCAGCGTCGGCACGAGCGGCTCGCCCGGGTTCGGCGACTGCCGCTGCGCGGTCAGCAGCGCCGAGTAGAACGCCGTCGACCCGCCGGCGATCGTCACCCCGTGCCGCCGGTAGGCCTCGACCGCGTCCGCCGGCACGAACGCCTCGAGCAGCAGCGCCGGGAAGCCGACGGACAGCATCATCGCCAGGTAGTCCGGCCCGCCGATGTGGGCGACCGGGAAGGCGATCGAGCCGATGTCGTCGGGGCGGGCCCGCAGCGCGAGCGCGAGCCCGTAACCCGCCGCCACCAACGAGGAGTCGCGGTGGCACACGCCCTTGGGCGCCGATGTCGTCCCGGAGGTGTAGTAGATCCAGCGCACCTCGTCACCGTCGGTCGGCGGCGGCGGCAGGGTGGCCGGGTCGCCGTCCGGCAGGCCGCCCGGCCCTGGCCCGACCACCAGCACCCGCGGCGGGTCGTCCATGCCGGCTGTGGCGTTGGCGGCGAGCTGCTCGAAGTCGATGCCCCGCCATACCCCGGGCACGCAGAACAGCCGGGCGCCGGTCTGCCGCAGCGCGATGCCGACCTCCCGCTCCCGGTAGATGTGGATCACCGGGACCTGCACCGCGCCGAGGCGCGCCAGCGCCATGGAGAGCACGACGGTCTCCAGCCGGGTCGGCAGCTGCCAGCAGACCGAGGTCCCCGGGGTCACGCCGAGCGCGAGCAGCCCGGCCGCCACGCGCTCGGCGCGCTCGACGAGCCCGGCGCAGGTCACCTGCTCGTCGTCGGTGAGCAGCAGCGGGCGGTCCGGGGTGAGCTCGGCCCGCCGGGCGGCCAGCTCCCACAGCGTGCGGACGTCCGCGGGCGTGATCATGCCTGGTGGCGCGGTGGCCGGGGCCGGGCTCCCGGCGCCGCCCGGCGCGTCCGCCACCGTCGCGGAGGTCCGCGCTGCCACCGTCGGAGTGCCGCTCATCCCGCTGCCTCCAAGCCGTCCGATCCCGATCTGCCGGGGCGACAATATAGAACCCGTTCTAAGGCGTGTTCTAGCTCAGATCGAGCTCCAGCATGCGGATCGCGTTGCCCCGCACGATCTTGTAGACGGTCTCGGCGTCGAGGCCCTCGCACATCTCCTCGGCGATCTTCTTGGTGTTCGGCCAGGTGGAGTCGGTGTGCGGGTAGTCGGTCTCGAACGTGACGTTGTTGACGCCGATCGTGTCCAGCGACGCCAGCCCGTGCCGGTCACGGAAGAAGCACCCGTAGACCTGGCGGTGGAAGTAGGTGGACGGCGGCTCGGGCACGATGTCGCGCACCCCGGCCCAGGCCCGGTGCTCCAGCCAGACGTCGTCCGCCCGTTCCAGCGCGTAGGGCAGCCAGCCGATCTGGCCCTCGGAGTAGGCGATCTTCAGCGTCGGGAAACGGACCAGCACGCCGGAGAACAGCCAGTCGGCCAGCGAGGCCATGGCGTTGTTGAACGACAGCGTCGCCGCCACCGCGACCGGCGCGTCACCGGAGGTCGCCGGCATCGACGACGACGAGCCGATGTGCATGCAGACGACCGTCCCGGTCTCGGCGCAGGCGGCGAAGAACGGGTCCCAGTAGCCGCTGTGGATGCTCGGCAGGCCGAGCTTCGGCGGGATCTCGGAGAAGCACACCGCGCGCACCCCGCGGGCCGCGTTGCGCCGCACCTCGGCCGCGGCCGCCTGGGCGTCCCACAGCGGGATGATGCACAGCGGGATCAGCCGGCCACCCGAGTCGCCGCACCACTCCTCGACCATCCAGTCGTTGTAGGCGACCACGCAGGCAGCGGCCAGCTCCCGGTCCTTGGCCTCGTAGAAGGTCTGGCCGCAGAACCGCGGGAAGGTCGGGAACGACAACGAGGCCTCGACATGGTTGAGGTCCATGTCGGCGAGCCGGGCCTTCGGGTCGTAGCAGCCGGGCCGCATCTCGTCGTAGGTGATCGGGGACATCGTCATGTCGTCCCGGTCGAACCCGACGGCGGCCACGTGGCGCTTGTTGATGTAGACGAGGTCCTCGTAGACCCAGCAGTCGGCCTGCGGGCCGTCCGGGTCGAACGTCTGCTCGTAGGTGCCGCCGCCGATGTGCTTCATCACGCCGATGCCGCGCCGCTCGACCCGCGGGCCCGCGTCCCGGTACTTCGCGGGCAGCCAGGTCTTCCACAGGTGAGCCGGCTCGACCACGTGGTCGTCAACGCTGATGATCTTCGGCAGCTCGCCGAACGAGTGCCCGCCCGACGTGTTCTCCGCCGCGCTGCCGCCGGTCGTCATCCCCAGCCTCCTCCATCCGGCGGGTCAGCCCGCGCCCACTGCCTCGGGCGCCGTCGGGCTGCCCGACTGCACGTCGCGATCCGCTGTCCGACATCGACGCTAACATCGAATCTGACGACCCGTCAGGTAATGCTGCCCACGCCGGCGATATAGTCCAGCGCGATGATCCAGTCCGGCGCCATGACCGGGTCCGGCGCCATGACCCGGCGCCACGTCCCGGCGCCGTCGTCGCCGGCACAGCCCGGCGCCCCGGTCCGACCATCACCTGGCGCCGCGGCCCGGCCCGCCAGTCCCCAGGGAGGCCCCGTGACCAGCTCACGGCCGAGCACCATGCCCGCCTACCGCGTCCAGGACTGGCTCGAACAGCCGCGACTGACCGACGCGCCGGTGCCGCTCCCCGGCCGGGGCGAGGTGCTGGTCGCGGTCGCCGCGAACGGGCTGTGCCACTCCGACCTCACGATGAGCCAGATCCCGGCCGAGATCGGCGCGGCGCTGGGCTGGCGGGTCCCGTTCACGCTCGGCCACGAGATCGCCGGGACGGTCGTCGAGCACGGCCCGGACACCGCGGGCGCGCCGCCGCCCGGCACGGGCGTCGCGCTGGTCTCCCCCGCATCCTGCGGCCGCTGCCGCTACTGCCTGACCGGCCGGGACAGTGCCTGCCCCAACGGCCTCGCCGGCCGCGGCTACGGCCAGGACGGCGGGCTGGCGCCGTTCGTCGTCGCGCCGGTGCGCTCGCTGATCCCGCTGAACGGGCTGGACCCCATCGCCGCCGCGCCGCTCACCGATGCCGGCGCGACCTCCTATCACGCGGTCCGCCGGGTGCTGCCGGTGCTCGGCCCCGGCGACACCGCGGTCGTCATCGGCGTCGGCGGGCTCGGCGGCTTCGCCGTCCAGCACCTGCGCGCCTGCTCCCCCGCCCGGGTGGTCGCGGTCGACGTGTCGGCCGAGCGGCTCGCGACGGCCAGGGAGCTGGGCGCCGACGAGACCATCACCGGCATCGGCCCCCAGCCGAGCGCCCCGGCCCAGCTGGCCGGGGCGATCCGGGAGCTCACCGGCGGCGAGGGCGCGGCGGCCGTGCTCGACTTCGTCGGCACCGACGCGACCATCGCGGCCGGCGTGGGCGCGGTCCGTCCGTTCGGCGCCTTCGGCCTCGTCGGCGCGGCCGGCGGCCAGCTGCGCGCCCCCTGGTACGGCGGCCTGCCCAAGGACGCCGAGATCTTCACCTTCCAGGGCTCCACCATCGCCGACGCCCAGGCCGTCATCGCCCTGGCCGCCGCCGGCCGGATCCGCAGCGTCGTCGACGTCTTCCCGCTCGACGCCGTCGCCGAGGCCTACCGGGCGCTCCACGAGGGCACCCTGCGCGGCCGGGCCGTCGTCACCCCCTGACGCGTCCTCAGCCCGGCAGCCGCGCACGACCGGCCCGGGTCCGGTCCCGGCCTGCGCGGGAGCGCCTTTCGGCTCCCTGCCGCCCCCGTCCGTGCCGGTGCCGGTCAGCCGGCGCGGACGACCGGGTTGACCAGGGTGCCGACGCCGTCGACCGAGATGGCGACCTCGTCGCCGGGGGCGAGCGTGAAGCCGTCGTCCGGGACGATGCCGGTGCCGGTCATCAGGAAGACGCCGCAGGGGAACTCGCTGTCCCGGAACAGGTACTCGACCAGCTCGGTGAGCGGGCGGCGCAGCCGGGCCAGGGTGGTGCCGCCCGTGAAGACCACCTTGCCGCCGCGGCTGATCGTCATCGTTATCCCGGTCGACGGGCCGGGCAGCGCCGAGGTGATGACCAGGCGCGGGCCGAGCGCGGCGCAGCCGGCGTACACCTTGGCCTGGGGCAGGTAGAGCGGGTTCTCGCCCTCGATCGAGCGGCTCGACACGTCGTTGCCGGCGGTGTAGCCGATGATCTGGCCGTGCGCGCTGACCACCAGCGTGAGCTCGGGTTCCGGCACGTCCCAGGTCGAGTCGCGGCGGATGCGCACGCCACCGCCCGGCCCGACCACCCGGTGCGGCGTCGCCTTGAAGAACAGCTCCGGGCGCTCGGCGTCGTAGACGCGGTCGTAGAACTCCCCGCCGCCGGCGTCGCGCGACTCGGCCATCCGGGCGGCCCGGCTGCGCAGGTAGGTCACCCCGGCGGCCCAGACCTCCTGGGAGCCGATCGGGGCCACCAGCTCCTCGGCGGCCACCGGCCCGCGCGGCCGCCCGGCGTCGTACCAGCGCTCCAACCGGCCTACCGGGTCGGCATCGGCGAGCAGGCGGTCGAGCGTGTGGTCGGCGGGCAGCGCCCGCGGCGCGTCGTCCCGGACGGCCACCAGGCCGTCGGCGGTTACCAACAGATCGGTCATCCGGCCAGCTCTCCTAGGCATCGGCAGCGCGAACAGGCTGACACGGCCATGGCCGTAGATCCGGGCAATCGGCATCATGGTGGCCAACTGTCGGCCTTTCCGAGAGGCGGCCGAGATGCCGACGAACCAGACGCCGGCCAGCCAGACGCCGGCGAACCCGACGCCGACAGGACGGGGGCGCGCGAACCCGACGCCGACAGACCAGAGGCCGGCGGACCGGGCGCCGACGGAACCTCCTGGCCAGCCCGCTGCCGCGCCCGGCGATGTCGCCGGGCCGGACGGCGGGACAGGCGAAACGAGAGGTGGCCGGCGGTCCAGCGGGTGGTTCGCCGATCCTGACCACCCCGACTCCAGCGCCCAGCACCTGGAGCGCTATCTGGCCAGCGGGCTGACCCTCGGCGAGCTGCGCGGCGGGCGGCCGGTCATCGGGATCGCGCAGACCGGGTCCGACCTGACCCCGTGCAACCGCCACCACGTGGAGCTCGCCCGCCGGGTGCGCGACGGTATCCGGGACGCCGGCGGGGTGGCGCTGGAGTTCCCGGTCCACCCGATCCAGGAGAGCGGCCGGCGCCCGACCGCGGCGCTCGACCGCAACCTGGCCTATCTCGGCCTGGTGGAGGTGCTGCACGGCTACCCGCTGGACGGCGTCGTGCTGACCACCGGCTGCGACAAGACCACCCCGGCCTGCCTGATGGCCGCCGCCACCGTCGACATCCCGGCGATCGTGCTGTCCGGCGGGCCGATGCTCAACGGCTGGCTGGACGGGAGGCGGGTCGGCTCGGGCACGATCATCTGGAAGGCCCGGGAGCTGCTCGCCGCCGGGGAGATCGACGCCGACGGCTTCGTCGAGCTGGTCGCCCAGGGATCGCCGTCGGCCGGCCACTGCAACACCATGGGCACGGCGATGACGATGAACGCGATCGCCGAGGCGCTTGGGGTCTCACTGCCCGGCTGCGCGGCCGTCCCCGCCGTCCACCGCGACCGCGCGCAGCTCGCCTACCTGACCGGCCGGCGCATCGTCGAGATGGTCGCCGAGGACCTGCGCCCGTCGCGGATCCTCACCCGGGAGGCGTTCGCGAACGCGATCGTGCTGACGTCGGCGATCGGCGGGTCGAGCAACGCGCCCATCCACCTGACCGCGATCGCCAGGCATGCCGGCGTGGACGTGGGCCTGGCCGACTGGCAGGAGATCGGCTTCCGGGTGCCCCTCCTGGTCAACCTGCAGCCGGTCGGCGAGTACCTCGGCGAGGACTTCCACCGCGCCGGCGGGGTTGCGGCCGTCCTCGGCGAACTGGCCGCCGCCGGCCTCGTCAACACGGACTGCCTGACCATCAACGGCAGGACGGTGGGCGAGAACTGCGCCGGCCGCCGCTCGCTCGACCACCGCGTGATCCGCCCGGTCGCCAACCCGCTCGCCACCGACGCCGGCTTCCTGGTGCTCGGCGGCAACCTCTTCGACCACGCGGTGATGAAGACCAGCGCCATCACCGAGGAGTTCCGCGAGCGCTACCTGTCCGACCCCGCGCACCCGAACTGTTTCGACGGGCGGGTGGTGGTCTTCGACGGCCCGGAGGACTACCGCGCCCGGATCGACGACCCGGCGCTCGGCGTCGACGAGCACACCATCCTGGTGATGCGGGGCGTCGGCCCGCTCGGCTACCCGGGCAGCGCCGAGGTGGTGAACATGCGTCCCCCGGCTGCGCTGATCCGCGCCGGGATCAGCGGTCTGCCCTGCATCGGCGACGGCCGCCAGTCCGGCACCTCCGGCTCGCCGTCGATCCTCAACGCCTCCCCGGAGGCCGCCGCCGGCGGCAACCTCGCCCTCCTGCGCACCGGCGACGTGGTCCGCGTCGACCTGGGCCGCCGCCGGGTGGACGTGCTCCTCGACGACGCCGAGCTGGCCCGCCGCCGCCGCGCCGAGCGGAACGGCTATCCCGTCCCCGAGGCGCAGACCCCGTGGCAGGAGATCCAGCGCGGCCTGGTCAGCCAGCTCAGCGATGGCATGGTGCTGCGCCCGGCCACCAGGTACCGCCGCGCCGCCGTCGCGCACCCCGTTCCCCGGGACAGCCACTGACCGGTTCCGGGCGGCACGCGCCCCTCCCGCCCGCGCGGGCGGTGTGCTGGCCGCGGGCGGGAGAGCAGGCCGGCCGCGGTGTGCTGGCGCCGGTCACGCCGGGACGGCGCCAGCCCGCTGCCAGCGCCGCGGCGGCCCCGCCCGTTCCTCAGACCGCCTGCGGCCGCCGGCCCGCGCGGTCCACGCGGAAGACGAAGACGACCACGGCGGCGGCGAGCAGCGGGACGCAGGTCAGCAGGCCGGCCTTCGGGCTGATCAGAGACCACAGGCCGCCGGCGGTCAGCGTCGCGATGACGCGGCCGGCGGCCTGCAGCCCGGCGAGGGCGCCGAACGCGGCGCGCCGGGTCTCCGGGGCGGTCAGCAGGCCGACGCCGGCGTACTCCGCGGTGTCGACGGCGCCGGCGGCGGCCCCGGCCAGCAGGAAGCAGGCGACGATCAGCGCGACCTGGCCGGGCAGGGCGTAGGCGAAGCCGGTGTAGGCCAGCAGCAGGCTCAGCCCGCCGATGGCGAGCACGTAGCCGGTGCCGACGCGGTCGACCACCCGGCCGGCCCACAGCGCGCAGGCGGCGGCGGTCAGCTGGAACCCGCCGAAGAAGATCGCGACGAGCTGCAGCTCGGTGAACGGGCCGCTGCCACCCGGCAGCACCCGGGATGCCCGCAGCAGGAGCAGCACGGCGGCGATGTTGGACAGCTCGTACAGCGCGATGCCGAGCAGCAGCACGCCCAGCGGCCCGTGCCGCAGCCGGGAGAACGCGGCCTGCGGCGGCAGCTGCACGACCGGCGGTCCCTCCCGCCGGGCCCGCAGCAGCAGCCCCAGGCTCACCAGCAGCCCGATCACCACCGGCACCAGCGCGAGCGTGATCACCGTCCGGACGCTGGCCACCTCCAGCAGCAGCGCGGCCACGAACGCGCCGACCGCGGCGCCGACGGCGGCGACGGCGCGCTCGAAGCCGAGGCGGCGGCCGAGCTGGTCGCGCGGTGCCCGCGCGCCGGCCTCCTCCAGCAGCGGCGGGGTGCCAAGGCCGCGGGCCGCCCACGAGCCGGCCCGGCAGGCGCCGGCCTGCCAGAGCACGCTGCTGGCCGCGAGGAAGGCGGCGGCCAGGGCGAGCCCGGCGTTGCCGACGACGTTCAGCGGGCCGTGCAGGCCCGGGCGGCGGTCGGAGAGCTTGTTCCGGCCGAACCGGGCGGCGGCCCCGCCCGCCCGGCCGGCCGCCTCGACCCCGGCGAGGGCGAACGGCGCCGCCCCCAGCGTCCGGGAGAAGAACGGCGCCGCGACCGCGGTCATGCTCTCCAGCCCGACCGTCGACAGCAGGTACGGGATCCGGGAGGGGTTGCGGTATGGCTCGTCCGTCACCGTCGGTGCCCGACCGGCTGGCGCGGTCGGCCCGGGCAGTGGACGCGGCGCGCCGGGCGGGGAGGGCGCTGCGGAGGAAGGGCTGGGCTGGTTCGGCGCATCGGCAGGCGGCGCGGACACGTCATGATCGTAGGTGGTGGAGCCGACCCGGAACATCCGGAAGCTCCCCATCCCGCTGACGGCCGGGCGACACCCGCCGCCTGCCGGATGGGCGGTCGCCCGCTTCGCCCCGCTGCGGACAGATCGGCCAGGCCGGTGCAGGATGTACGGACGTGACCGAGCCAGCCGTACCAGCTCAGCCCGTCCCGTCGTCCGCCACGCCGATCCGGTGGGGGGTGGCCGGCACCGGGACGATCGCCCAGCGGTTCGCCCGCGATCTCGCCCACGTCCCCGACGCCCGGCTGGTGGCGGTCGGCTCGCGCAGCGCCGCGAGCGCCGCCGCCTTCGCGGCCGAGTTCGCCGTGCCCCACCAGCACTCCTCGTACGAGGCGCTGGCCGAGGACCCGGACGTCGACATCGTCTACGTCGCCTCGCCGCACACCGCGCACCACCCGCACACGCTGCTGTTCCTCTCGGCCGGCAAGCACGTGCTGTGCGAGAAGCCGCTGGCGGTCAACGCCCGCCAGGCCGCCGAGATGGTGGCGGCCGCCGAGCGGGCGGGCCGGTTCCTGATGGAGGCGGTGTGGAGCCGGTTCGTGCCCGGCTACCAGGCGCTGCGCGAGGTCGTGGCCGCCGGCGAGATCGGCGAGGTGCGGCTGGTGCAGGCGGAGTTCGGCTTCCGGGCGCCGTTCGACCCGCAGCATCGGCTGTTCGACCCGGGGCGCGCCGGTGGGTCAGTGCTCGACATCGGCATCTACCCGGTGCAGCTCGCCCACCTGCTGCTCGGCACCCCCGACGAGGTGACCGCGTCGGCGGTCGTCGGCAGGACCGGCGTGGACGAGCACGCCACCGCGGTGCTGCGCTACGACTGGGGTGATGGGGCGCTGGCGATCGCCACCAGCTCCCTGCGGGTGGACCTGCCCGGGATGGCGCGGGTCATCGGCACCAACGGCAGCGTCGAGTTCCCGGCCGAGATGTGGGCGCCGACCAGCGTGGTGGTCCGCGTGGCCGGCGGCGACGAGCGGCGGCTGGCCACCCCGCTCACCGGTTCCGGGCTGCACTACCAGGTGGGCCACGTGCACGGCCGGCTGCGCGGCGGCCACCTGGACAGCGACGTGATGCCGCTGGCCGAGAGCGTGCGCATCGCCGAGACCCTGGACCGCGTCCGCGCCGCCATCGGCGTGCGCTATCCCGCCGACGACCTCGCCGGCCAGCCGGGCTGACCGTGCGGCAGGCCGGACGGTGAGGCAGGACACCGTCGTGTCCGCGAGCGCGCGGTGACGGCGCCGGACGAGGATGACGGCATGGGCGAGACGACGAGCGCGGCGGTGCGGGACCGGTTCGACCAGGCAGCGGACGCGTTCACCAAGGTGGTGTCCCAGATCGGCCCGAACGCGTGGGACGGGCCGGGGCTGGGTGAGTGGACGGTGCGCGACCTGGTCGGCCACGCCAGCCGGTCGTTCGTCACGGTCGAGACCTACCTGGCGGCGCCGGCCGGGCAGGGCGGCGAGCCGAGGCTGCTGCCCGACGCCGCCGCGTACTACCTGGCCATCCGGGAGACGACGTACGCCGACGCTGCGGCGATCACCCAGCGCGGCCGGGACGCCGGGGCGGCGCTCGGCGACGACCCGGCCGGCGCGGTGACCGCCCTGGCCACCCGGGTCACCCAGCTGGTCCGCGAACGCGGCGACGACGACATCGCCGTCACCCCGTTCGGCTCGCTGCGCCTGGCCGAGTACCTGCGGACCAGGATCCTCGAGCTGACCGTGCACACCCTCGACATGTGCCGGGCCACCGGCATCCCCCGGCCGGCCGAGCTCGACGGCCCGGTGCGCGGCACGCTCCTGCTGTGTGCCGAGGTCGGCGCCGCCCTCCCGATCGCCGCCGACCTGCTGCTCCTGCTCACCGGCCGCGCGGACCTGCCCGCCGGCCTCAGCGTCGTCTGACGGGCGCGTCCACCGGGGCGGGGCCGGGTACTCAGTCCGGCTGGACGCCGCCGAGGGCGGCGGTGACCGTGGCGGCGGCGGCGCGCAGGGCCGCGACCGGGTCGTCGCCGTCCCCGCCCGGTGCCGGTCCGCCGAGCGGGCCGTGCACGCCGATGAGGGTGAGGACGAGGACGGACGTGCCGTCCCGGCCGAACACCGGTACCGAGATCGTGCGCAGCTCCTGGGCGGAGCCGTCGGCCGCGTCGGCGTCGGCCGCCGTCCCCGGCGCTGCGGTGGCCGACGGCGACTCGTAGCTGGGCGGCAGCGCGCGGATGGCCCGGCGGACCGCGTCGTGGCCCGGGTCGGTGGGGTCGGTCGGGTCGGTCTTGGCGAGCATCGTCCTCAGCTCGCCGTGCCAGCCGCGGCCCCGGCCGACCGCGTAGCCGGCCGCGCGGACATCGGCGAGCGTCGCCTCCAGCGCCGCGATCGTGCCCGGCGGGGCGTCCCGGCCGGCCCGCTCCAGCCAGGCGCGGCGGGCGAGCGGGCTGGCCCAGGCGACGAAGGCGGTGCCCAGTGGCGGCAGGAACGGGATGCGCTGGCCGACCCGGGTCGGCAGCTGCCCGGACGAGCCGGGGCTGGCGCTGGCGACCAGGACCATCTCGTCGCCGACCGCGGCGCTGGCCACGCACTCGGCGCCGAGCCGGGCGGCCAGCTCCTCCATCTGCGGGCGGGCGAGGTCGGCGGTGCGCAGCTGGACGGCCAGGTCACCCTCCCAGGCCGCCAGCGACAGCGGCGAGAACCGGCCGTAGCCGCCCTGGAAGAAGACCAGCGGCAGCGCGGAGCGGCCGACGTCGAGCGCGTGCACCCGGCCGAGCACCAGGTCGTGGTCGCCGGCGGGGTGGATGGCCTCCAGCTCGCAGTCGATCCAGGCGACCACCCCGTCGAGGATCGGCGAGCCCAGCGGTGAGGACCGCCAGGACAGGTCGGCGAACTTGTCGCCGCCGCGGACGGCGAAGGCCCGGCAGACCGCCTCCTGGTCGTCGCCGAGGATGTTCACGCAGAACCGGCCGATGGGCGCGATCTTCGGCCAGCTGCTGGAGCGGTGGTCGGGGAAGAAGGCGACCAGCGGCGGGTCGAGCGAGGCCGAGGTGAACGAGCCGACGGCGAGCCCGGCCGGCGCGCCGTCGGCGTCCAGGCCGGTGACGATGGCGACGCCGGTCGGGAACGTGCCGAGCACGCGGCGGAACCAGGCGGGGTCGACCGCTGGCGCCTCGGGAGCGGGCGCCGCGGCAGGCGCGCCCGCCGCGGGGGTGGCGGTCGCGGCCGCGGCGTTCGGGTCGGATGCCGGTCGCGGCGGATGCATGGCGGTCAAGCTCCCGTGGAACGGTCGGCGCCGGACGGGACAGCCCGCCGGCCGGCCGCGCGGCCGCGCCTGGGCCGGCGGCCCCGCCCCCACAGCTTCGCGAGCACGTCGGGGGAATCCCCGACGCCCGGGCGTCGCATGCGCGGCCGGGCATCGGGGTCCGGCAGGTGGGCTGGGCTGGCTGGGGCCGCGGGGCGCCCCCCCCCCCGGGGGGGGGCCCGGCCCCCGGGGGCGCCGCCCGC
>JADGHD010000474.1 GCA_019689615.1 Frankia sp.
CGCTCCCGCTCGAAGCGCTCCTGGCTCGTGTAGGACGCCGCCGGCTCGAGGTGCTCGACCGGCACCATGTCGGTCGTCTTGTCCAGCGCGATCTTGAGCGCACGTCGGGTGAGGTCGATGAGCTCGCTACGGTTGATCGTGACCCTCCTCGCGCGGTCCACCGAGGGCGGAGCAGACCTGGGTGGAAAAACAGCCCGCAGTCCCGGCGGCAGGCACCGCCGAGCACTCGTTATTCGGTATCTGGCCGGTCTGGACGAACACGGTGGACTCCCCGGCGGACACCCGCGGGAAATTCTCCCGCAGCACCGACGGGTGCGATCATCACTGGCCGCTCCAGCTAGCCGGAGAAAGCATAGCCACCCTTCTTCGTCCACCTCACCGGGGGCGGCGCTAAGCCCCGACATTCGCAGGCCCGCAGATCGCCAACACGCTCCGGCACTGTTTCCGGACGCCGCGTGGCCGCACCGCCGTCAGCATATGGCACGCCGTGCGGCTGCATCTTTCGGGCCGGTTTCCTTCGGTGTCAGCTGGGAGACAGCAGCCGCAATCATCACGGGCCGTGATAGTGACAATGCGCAGCGCTTACTCGTGGCGCCCGTAGGCGCGCGCCCGCCACCGCCCCGACACCGACGGCCTGCCGAAATCGGCACGCGCGGCGGTGCCCCCAGCCCGGGGGACGGGGTGTGACGAGAACCACCCCACCACCGGCCCACGAGCGGCGGGCAGCTCGGGCCGAGCGCCTGGCCAGGCCGTCGACGAGCCGTGGGCAGCACCGCCAGCCGCAGCGCTCGCGGGAAAAGCCCTGGTCAGGAGCGACGGGCGAGACGGCCCGCGAGTGCGCCGGTGGCGGCGCGCGCGTCCGGGCGGGGCCCGTCGCCGTCAGCCCGCGCGTCGGGCCCGCGAGGCCGACGAGGACCGCCGCGCGGGCGGGCCAGCAAGGAGCCAGCGAGTCTGTAATCATTCAACGACAGAACGCGACAGAAGGAAGCCGAAGCGGCCGGGCCACGACAGCGGCCCCGCACGGTGGCGCCGGGAAGCGGAACCGGCAGGGCGCCCGCCGCGGGCCGGGCGCACGTGTCGATGCCTAACCCGCATGTCCGACAGGAAGGCCGGGGTGACGATCCGACCCCGGCCGACGGGTCTTTCGGCCCGTCTTCGTCACACGCCGCGATCCATGACGCAACTGCCGGGTTGTGGGGCGCCGAACATCCCAAGAGGGCGCCGGGCCTGCCGCTGGCGGTGAATCCGTTACCGAAATCGGAACGACTTCCCCGGCCGGGCGGCGCCAGAACCCGGCACGCGATGGCGGCGCCCCGACGCGTTATCGCCGACCACTCGGTAAATGGCTTTTCGTGGCCGGCGCGGCGATGGACCATGGACGTCACGACGCGGTGGACGGCACGGCATGAGCCCTGGGGAGGCGGACATGACGCAGACGGCCTCGGCCGGCGGCTGGCGGCCCATGCCAGCGGTCTACCCCGGCCCGCCGCGGCCGGGGGCGGTGCCCGGCCTGGTCGACCCGGACGGCATGCCGAGTGGCGCCGACCGGCTCTACGCGGTGGACCTGGTCCCGGTGCCGGCGGACGGCCAGGCCGGCGCGCCGCCCCGGCCGATCGCCCTCGGCGCCCGCTGCGAGCTCGACGAGGAGTACGTCCGCGGCTCCATGGCCGCCCTGGGCTTCCGCGTCGAGGAGTTCGCCGTGCTCAGCGACGGCCGCCGGGTGGTGCTCGACGCGGGCCTCGGCTGGGGCACGTCGGCCCGCGTCACGCTCGAGGAGCTGTGGCGGTTCATGGACGCCGGCCGGCTGGAGCAGGAGGCGCTGGGGGTCGTGCTCCCGGACGACGCCGAGGAGACCGGCGAGCAGCACCGCTGGCCGCTGCTCGCCGAGCGCCTGACCGCCTTCGGCGTCCCGGTCAGCGCCGACGAGCTGCGCCCGCTGCCCTACGAGGTCGTCCTGGGTGAGGGGCTGCGCGCCCGACTCGCCGCCGTCGGCCACGGGGACGCCGCCTCCGGCGCCGGGAGCCCTCCCGTCACGCCCGACGGCGACGGTGGCGGCGCGGCCGGCGGCGGGGCGGGGTAGTCAGCCGCGCAGCGACGAGCGGCCGGCCCGCCACGCGCCGAGGATCGCCTCGGTGCAGTGGCCCTCGACGGCCAGCACAGCGCGTGCCCCGAACAGCACGTCGGCCGCGAGCGCCGGCTCGGCCGCGACCAGCCCGCCGGCCAGCCGTTCGGCGGCGACGGTCTGGTGGTGGGCGTCGGCGACCACGTGGACCTCGAAGAAGTGCCGTGCGCCCGGCGGCAGGCCGTGCCGGCGCAGCGCCGCCGCGTAGCCGCACATCGGCTCCACCGAGGTCATCTCGAACACGGCGAGGTGGCCGACCAGCGCGCCGCGCAGCCGCCGGTGCAGGCCGAAGAACGACGGCAGGGTGACGGTGGCCAGCGTCGGCCCGGGGACGCGGTCGAGGTAGCGGCCGTAGCCCGGGTCCAGGCCCAGCGCCTGCATGGTCACCCCGAACAGGTTCTGGTGGGCGTCGCGCTGCACCCCGTGGCCGTACTCGTCGGCCTGGATCTCCACCAGCGCCGACTTGGCCGCCCCGGACAGCCGCGGGATCGCCCACGAGTGCGGGTCGGCCTCCTTCAGCTGCAGCAGCGACCGGTGGACCGCGAACTCCCGGAACTGCGCCAGCGAGCCCTCCTCGGCCAGGTACGCCGACAGCGACGGGCCCGAGGCGGCGCCGATCACCTTCCACAGCGCCTGCGCCATCCCGTCCGGCTCGTCCGGGATGGGCAGGTCTGGCAGCGGACCGGTGGCCTGCGCGCGCAGCCGCTCCTCCAGCCGCGCCTCCAGCCGGCGGCGCAGCGCCAGCAGCGAGGGCTCCCACTCCCAGCGCTCGTCGACGCCGGCGAAGCCCCGGTAGTGCAGCTCGTACAGGCAGTACAGGGCGAGCGCCCCGTCCTCGCCGTACAGCACGTCGTCGTCGGGCTCCGGCCAGGCCGGCACCGGCCGGGCGTCCCCGGCCAGCCGGTGCAGCAGCGCCTCGGTGAGCGTGCCCCGGGCGGTGGGCAGCGGGCCGGGGGCCAGCTGCGGCGGGTCGAGGACGGCGCCGTACCGGCCAGGTGCGTTCATCCGCGGGCTCTCGTTCGGTCTCCCGCCGGGAGGGCGGATCGGCCACGGTGACCGATGCCCGCCGCCTGCCCGCCGCCACGGTCGTCAAACCGGACGGTGGTGGTCACGGGCGGCGGTGCCGGCCGGCCAGCCCGTCGACAGGCGGGACGTCGGCGCGGGACTTCATCCGGCCGAGGTGGGCATGAACCCCGGCATGCCGTTCTTCGACCCGGTCGAGTCGGGCTTCTACACGTCGTGTCTGGAGAACCTGCTGGCGCGCCGGGACCTGCGGCCGGTGCTGGCCGACGGGCTGGTCGAGCTGGGCGCGGGCACCGGCATCCCGATGATCGAGGCGCTGCGGCGCCGGGAGTCGACGGTGCCGGTGCGCGGGTTCGAGCTGGACGCCACCTCAAGCCAGGTGGCCGCCCGGCTCGTGGACAAGGTCGGGCTTCCGAACTACCGGATCATCCACGGGGACTTCTTCGCGGGCGTGCGGGGTGGCCGTGAGCGGTGCGCCGCCGCCAACCCGCCCTACCTGCCCGCCCGCGGCCACGCGCCGGAACTGTGGGGCGGCGAGACCGGGGCCGAGGTCTCGCTGCGGGTGCTCTCCGCGCACTTCGACGTCGTCCTGCTGCTCGTTTCGAGCATCTCCGACCCCGTCGGGGTGCTCCAGCACGCGGCGGCCAACGGCTACCGGATCGTCGACTGGATGGCCCGGCCGATCCGGTTCGGCCCGTTCAGCCGCGACCCACTGGTCAGCGGCCGGATCAGCGAGCTGGCCGCGGCGGGCCTGGCGTTCTTCACCCCCGACAGCTACACGCTGGCCGGCGTGACCTGGCAGCGCCCCACGGCGGGCCTGCCGGCCCCGGCGGCGCTGCCGGCCGGTTCGGACGCCCAGGCCCTGACCCACGTCCTCACCGCCGGCGACGCCCGCGCCATCCGTGGCGCGGACGCGGCCTGAGCGCCGGCGCACCTGCACGTCCTGGAGGCTCCTGAGGTGGGCCGTCTGGCGGATGAGGCGGGTTCAGCATCCGACGCCCCGCGCCCGGCCTGCTCCTCGCCAATCAGCCAGCCGGGTCAGCTCTCCGGCCGCTGCCCGCGGCCGCCGGGGCGGGGGCGTCGGCGCGGGCGCGGGCTCTT
>JADGHD010000475.1 GCA_019689615.1 Frankia sp.
CCCCCCCCAACACCCTCCCCCCCCCCCCCCCCCCCCGCGGGGGGGGCCCTTCCTCGCATTTGCAGCTGAGAGCTGCGCGGGGCCGCCGACCGCGAGCGCGCCGACGAGGCCTGGGAACAGGCCGCCGACGGCTGGATGAGAACGTCGCGGCACTGCCGGGTCGCCTCACCCCTGGATCGGCAGCCTGCTCGCCCCGGACATGGAGCTGGCGCCCGCGTGGGTGTCGGTGCCGTACGAGCTCGCCCGCATGCTCGCCGACGCCGGCCTACGGCAACGAGGAGCTGTTCGCCGACCTCGTCCAGGCCGACCTGCTCCGGCTACTCGAGGTGATCCGCTCGGCCGACGCCAGAGCGTGATCGCTCGCGCTTGGCCACCGGCGCTGCGATCGTGACAGGTGGTGCATTTGCGGCGCGACAGGAAGTGGACGGAGCAATGACGACGACGGTGCTTCGCGGCGGGACGGTGGTCGACGGCACGGGGGCGCCGGGACGGGTGGCGGACGTCGCCGTGGCGGACGGGCGAATCCTCGCGGTCGGGTCCGGGTTAAGCGGCGACACCGCGATCGACGCGACTGGATGCGTGGTGGCGCCCGGCTTCATCGATATCCACACCCACTACGACGCCCAGGTCTTCTGGGACCCGGCGCTGACCCCGTCGTGCTTCCACGGCGTCACCACCGTCGTCGCCGGCAACTGCGGCTTCTCGATCGCGCCGATCCGGGCGGAACACCGCGAGCTGATGGCCCGCACGCTCGAGAACGTCGAGGACATGGACGTCACCGCCCTGCTCGAGGGCGTGCCGTGGGACTTCGAGACGTTCGCGGAGTACCTCGCCTCGGTCGAGCGACGCGGCATCGGCCTGAACTACGCCGCCTACGTCGGGCATACCCCGCTGCGGCTGTTCGTGATGGGATCGGCGGCCTACGAACGGCCGGCCACGGCAGAGGAACGCGCCGGCATGGCGGCCGTGCTCGGCGAGGCGCTCGACGCCGGCGCCGCCGGCTTCGCCACGAGCTTCGCCCCGACCCACCGCGGCGCCGACGGCAAGCCCGTCCCCAGCCGGCTCTCCGAGCGCGGCGAGCTGGACGACCTGCTGGCGGTGCTGACGCGGCGTCGCCGCGGCGTGCTCGCGGTCGCCATCGGGCAGGAGTTCAACGCGGCGGACCTCTACGAGCTGCAGCCGAAGCTCGGCCTGCCGATCACCTACACCGCGCTGCTGACCACCCCGACCGGCGGGCACCGCCGCCAGCTCGCGCTGGCCGACGCCAGCGACGCCGATGTGTGGCCGCAGGTCAGCCCGCGTCCACTGACGTTCTCGATGTCCATGACGAACCCGTTCGTGCTCAACCAGAACCCGGTGTTCGCCGAGCTGCTGGCCGGCTCGCTGGAGCAGCGGCGCGCCGCCTACGCCGACCCGGCGTGGCGGCAGCGCGCGCTCGCGGCATGGGAGGGCGCGGGCGCCATCGGCACCCCGCGCTGGCAGACCTACGAGATCGCCGAGTCGGCCGCGCACCCCGAGGCCATCGGCAGGCGGGTCACGGAGCTCGGCGACGACCCGCTGGCCGTCCTGCTCGACCTGGCCCTCGACGAGCCCGACCTGGCCCTGCGGGTCCGCTGCATCCTCGCGAACGACGACGAGAAGGGCGTAGCCCAGCTGCTCACCCACCCGCACACCACGCTCGGCCTGTCGGACGCCGGCGCCCACGTCGGCCAGCTCTGTGACGCGGTGCAGGCCACCGACCTGCTGGGCAGCTGGGTCCGCGACCGCGGGCTGATGCCCCTGGAGGAGGCGATCCGCCGGCTGACCTCCGCCCAGGCGAAGCTGTTCGCCATCCCCGACCGCGGCGTTGTCCGCCCGGGCGCCTGGGCTGACCTGGTCGTCTTCGACCCGGAGACGATCGCGCCCGGCCCGACGCGGCGGGTGCGCGACCTGCCGGGCGGCGGCGAGCGGCTGACCGCCGACCGGCCGTCCGGCATCCGCCACGTCCTGGTCAACGGGATGCCGATCATCAGCGACGGGGTGCACGACCCGGCGGCCCGCCCCGGCCAGCTGCTGCGGAGCGTGACCCGGTTATGAGCGCGCCCACCGACCCCACCCCCGTCATCATCGAGGCCGCGATCAACGGCTCGACGAGCAGGCAGACCAACCCGCACGTCCCGGTGACCCCCGAGGAGATCGCCGCCGACGCGGTCGCGGTGTTCCGGGCCGGCGCCGCGATCGTGCACAACCACGCGGACGTCTTCGGGTCCGACGAGGAGGTCGCCGAGCGCTACCTGGCGGGCTGGCGGCCGGTGCTCGCCGAGGTGCCCGACGCGCTGGTCTACCCGACCGTCGCGTTCGGCCCGGGTGGGGAGATCCGCTACAGCCACCTGTCGGCGATCGCCCGCGGCGGCGGGCTCGCCCGGGTCGCGCCTGTCGACCCCGGGAGCCTGAACCTCGGCGGCCTCGGCCCCGACGGGCTGCCGGCCGGCGGCTTCGTCTACCGCAACCCGTACGACACGATCGCCGGTGCGCTGGAGCTGTGCATGCAGCTTCGCCTTGGGCCGAGCCTGGCGATCTACGAGCCCGGCTGGCTGCGCACGCTGCTGCTGTGGTGGGAGGCGGGCCGGCTGCCGGCCGGCTCGATGCTCAAGTTCTACCTCGCCACCCGCCGCGGGCTGACCGGCACGCCGTTTGGCCTGCCGCCGACGCTGCTGGCGCTCGAGGCCTACCTGGAAATCCTCGGCGACTGCCCGCTGCCGTGGGCGATCTCCGTGGTCGGGGGCGACGTCTGCGCGACGGAGGTCGCCCGGGCCGCCCTCGACCGCGGCGGCCACCTGCACGTCGGCCTGGAGTTCTACGCCGGCGACCGCACGCCGACCAACGCCGAACTGGTCGCCGAGGCCGTCGACCTGTGCGCCAGGGTCGGCCGCCCCGTCGCCACCCGGGCCCAGGCCGCCGCCATCCTCGGCCTCCCGGAGCCGGCGACGGCCCCGGCCGGGCAGCCGCACGGCGGCTAGCCGCACCGCCCCGGCGGCAGTCACAGCAGCGGGTTCGCGGAACATCGGCCAGCCGTTGGGCAGTCAACGGCTGGCCCAGCCCGCCCGGCGCCGCGGTTCCCGGCCGCGGCCGCCATCGTCAGGCCCCTGCGGTGAGCAGCTCCGTGACCGCCTGGCCGGCGGGGCCGGGGTTGGCACCGACGCCGGACAGCAGCTCGGTCCGGTAGTCGAGCTGCGGGGCCGTGACCGGGATGGCGACCACGCCAGGGTGCGCGGCGACCGCCCATGGCGGCAGGAGGGTGAGACCGGCGCCGACGGCGACCAGCTCCAGCAGGCCGGTGACGTCGGCGCCCTGGTAGCGCACGCAGTGCTGCAGGTGCTCGCTGCCGGTGGCGCGGCGGACGTCGGCGAGCGCCGCCCCGAACGCGGGGGCGTCGAGCCAGCGCGCGTCGGCGAGGTCGGGCAGCCGCAGCCCCTGGCGGGCTGCGAGCGGATGGTCGGCGGGCAGGACGACGCTGACCGCGTCGGTGGCGATGCCGATGGCCCGCAGTGGGCCGACGTCGGGCAGGCGCAGCGGGTCGCCGGGCGCCGCGATGCCGGCGGCAAGGCCCAGCTCGGCGGCGCCGCGGGCGACATCGACGGCGACCTCGTCCCGGGCGGCGACCGAGATGGTCACGTCGAGCCGCGGCCTGGCCGCGGTCGCCTCGCCGACGGCGGCCGCCAGCCGGGGCAGCGCCAGCGGGCAGGCGGCGACCCGAAGGTGGTCGGGCGGCGCGCCGGCCGCCCGCAGCACGTCGGCCCTGGCCGCGTCCGCGCGCAGCAACAGCGGCTCGGCGTGCTCCAGCAGCCGGGCGCCGGCGCTGGTCGGCGCGACCGGACGGCGGGTCAGCAGCGGCACGCCACCCAGCGCCGCCTCCAGCGCGGCGATCTGCTGCGAGACCGCGCTCTGGGTGTAGCCGAGCTCGCGGGCGGCGGCCGAGAACGAGCCGGCGCGGGCGACCGCGGTGAACGTGCGCAGCAGTTGCAGGTCCATTGCACCCAGTCCCGGCACCCAGGCTCGCGCTCCGCGCGGCGCCAGCATCAGTGAATCTTATCGAGTATCCAGTGATTATCGTTGGACGTGAACATCGCGGCCGGGGATTCTCGGCGCATGACCTCCTCGACGCCCGCCAGCCCGCACCCGACCAGCTCCGCCGCCCCCGTGGTTCCGCTCGCCCCCGTCGGCGCCCTCGCCTCCGCGCGGGTGGCCCTGGTCGGCGAC
>JADGHD010000476.1 GCA_019689615.1 Frankia sp.
GGCCTTCCTCGTCGAGGGCCCGCAGCCCTAGCCGGGCCGTCCCGGGCCGGGCCGGGCGGGGTGCTGTTAGCACCGGTCGGGGCCGGGCAGGACTGGCGCATGAGCGTCGGGGAACGGTGGGCCGCGCGGCCGGGATACCTGCCGATCGCCGACCACGGGCTGATCGGCGACCTGCGCACGGTCGCCCTGGTCGGCACCGACGGGACGATCGACTGGTACTGCTGCCCGTCGTTCGACGCCCCCAGCGTGTTCGGCTCGATCCTGGACGCGGACCGCGGAGGTTCGTTCGAGCTGGCCGTGGACGCGCCGGCACGCACCCGGCAGTTCTACTTCCCCGACACCAACGTGCTGATCACCCGGTTCTTCACCGAGGACGGCCTGGGCGAGGTCCAGGACTTCATGCCGGTCAGCGACGGCGACGGCGAGCCGCTCCGGCACCGGCTGATCCGCCGGGTGGTCTGCGTCCGCGGGTCGATCCCCTTCCGGGCGCAGGTGGCACCACGGTTCGACTACGCCCGGGTGCCGCATTCCGTCCGGCTCGTGGCCAACGCCGCGGTGTTCGAGGCCGAGCCGCTGTGCCTCGCGCTGACCGCCACCGTTCCCCTCGACACCGACGGGCTGGACGTGCGGGCGAGCTTCAAGCTCCACCAGGAGGAGTCCGCGGTCTTCGCCCTCGACCAGGTCGGCGACGGCGTCCTCCCCCGACGCTGCCCGCACGCCGAGGCCGAGCGGGAGTTCACCGCCACGGTCGCGTTCTGGCGCCGATGGCTGTCCGCGTCCCGCTACCGCGGCCGGTGGCGGGAGATGGTGCACCGCTCCGCGCTGACGCTGAAGCTGCTGACCTACCAGCCCACCGGGGCGATCGTGGCCGCCCCGACGACGAGCCTGCCCGAGCAGGTCGGTGGCGAGCGCAACTGGGACTACCGGTACGCCTGGATCCGCGACGCCGCGTTCTGCGTCTACGCCCTGCTACGGCTCGGGTTCACCGACGAGGCGCGGGCGTTCATGGGCTTCCTGTCCGACCGTGTCTCGCTGTGCGAGGACGGGCGCTGTGGCGCCGCCGGCCCGCTCCAGATCATGTACGGCATCGACGGCCGCGACGAGCTGCCCGAGCGCGAACTCGGCCATCTCGCCGGCTACCAGGGCTCCGCGCCGGTCCGGGTGGGAAACGGCGCCGCCGGCCAGCTCCAGCTCGACATCTACGGGGCGCTCCTCGACTCGATCTACCTCTACGACAAGTGGGGCGAGCCCATCTCCAGCGACCTGTGGCACGAGGTCTGCGTCCTGGTGGACTGGGTCTGCGCGCACTGGGACCAGCCGGACGAGGGCGTCTGGGAGACCCGCGGCGGCCGGCAGAACTTCCTGTACTCCCGGCTCATGTGCTGGGTGGCCGTGGAACGGGCGATGCGCACCGCGGCCCGCCGCGGCCTGCCCGCCGACACCCCGCGCTGGCGCAGCTGCCGCGACGCGATCTACTACCAGATCATGCGCCACGGGTGGTCCGCCGAGCGGCAGGCGTTCGTCCAGTGCCTCGACGGCGCGGTGCTGGACGCATCGGTGCTGATGATGCCGATGGCGAAGTTCATCTCCCCGACCGACCCGAAGTGGCTGTCCACGCTCGACCGGCTCGGTGACGAGCTGGTGTGCGATGCGCTCGTCTACCGCTACGACCCGGCGGTCAGCCCGGACGGACTGCGCGGCGAGGAGGGGACGTTCTCGATCTGCTCGTTCTGGTACGTCGAGGCGCTCACCCGCGCCGGACGGCTCGACGAGGCCCGCCTGGCCTTCGAGAAGATGCTCACCTACGCCAACCACGTCGGCCTGTACGCCGAGCAGATCAGCCGGACCGGTGAACAGCTTGGGAACTTCCCCCAGGCCTTCACGCATTTGGCCCTGATCAGCGCCGCGTTCAACCTGGACCGCGCCCTCGGCTGACAACGGGGCCGCCATGTCAGCGACACGTCTGCCGCGCCGCGCCCCAGTGTGGTTTGAACCAGACCTTCTCGGCGCAGGTCGTTGGACATGACGACATGGCCGGACTCCTCGGAAGGGCCCGTGACCCGGCGCTTCGCCCTGCCCGCGGCCGCGCACTCGCCGCGGCAGGCCCGGCACCGCCTCGCCGGGCTGCTCGATCAGCTGGGCATGAACGGGGAACTGGCCGACGTCGCGCTGCTGCTCACCAACGAACTGGTCACCAACGCGGTCCTGCACGGCAGCGGCGAGCCGGTCGTAGAGATCCGGGTCTACGACCGCCGGCTCTGGATCGGCGTCGAGGATGCCGACAGCGCCAGCACCCCGCAGCCCAGGCGCGCCGGCAGCGACGCGCTCAGCGGCCGGGGCCTGCTGCTGGTCGACGCGCTGGCGCAGTCCTGGGGAACCACCGTGACGGCCAGCAACGGCAAGACCGTCTGGTTCACCCTGGCGCGCGCGCCCGGCTGACGCGCCGGCCGGCTCGAGCACGCGAACGGCGGGCGGCCCACCGGGTTCCCCCGGGGCCCGCCCGCCGTCACGTCATCCAACCGCCGGCACCGGCAGCCGTCGGCCGTCAGCCCGCGGCCGTCACCGCTGCACGAGCTGCGGCTCGCGGTCCGGGTGGATGTCGACGCCGGCCACCGGGTTGGCGCGCAGCGCCCTGACCTCCGAGCGGCGCAGCTGCACCCGCCCGCCGACCTCGCGCACCTCGTACACCGCCGCCGGCCGGGTCGCCGGGCCGCGCAGGACCTCGCCGGTCACCAGGTCGAACCGGCTGCCGTGCCACGGGCAGGTCACGCAGTTGCCGACGCGCTCGCCCTCGGCCAGCGGCCCGCCGCGGTGGGTGCAGCGGTCGCCGATCGCGACGATCCGGCCGGCGACCCTGGTCAGCAGGACCGGGGTGCCGTCGACGTCGACCTGGCGCAGCCCGGTGGTGACCTCGTCGGCCGCGATCACGTCCGTCCAGTCGGCCGGGCCGCGCTGGAACGCGGTGGTGTCCACGCCGACCCCGGCCGCGTACGCGAGGTGCCCGCCCAGCCAGCCGCCGACGCCGAGCGCTGTCGCGCCCACCAGGCCGGCGACCAGCCCGCTGCCGCCGGAGCGGCGCTGCCACCAGGAAACGGCGTAGCTCGCCAGCCCCACCACGTTGGCCGCGGCGTGCACCAGCCCGACGCGCCGCTCCGCGCCCTCGGTGTCGAGCCAGTCCGACCAGCCGGCCAGCGCGGCGGGCGCGGCCGAGAGCAGCCCCATCCCGACGAGGCGCCGCGCGGCCGGGCGCAGGAGCGGGTCACCGGTGGCGTCCAGCAGCGTGGCGCTCATCAGCGTGCCTATCGGCACCATCACGGCGGCGGGGTGCAGCGGGTGCCCGATCGGCCGGCCGCTCAGCACGTCGCGCAGCCCCTCCGACCGCAGCGCCCTGGACAGAACTCCGGCGATCCGCTCGGCGGCCGCGTCCAGTCCCTGCTGGCGCTCGAGCCGCTCGACTACCCGTTCTGTGGCGTGCATATCGACCTCTTCGTCAGACACCGTCGCTGGAAGGCCCACCCCGCCACGGCACACTGGTGCCGCGCCACGGCGCGATGACGTGTTGGCGCATACCCGCGACGGGTCGAACAACCCGTGTGGCCCGCCCGTTCACCCGCTCCGGTGGAGCCGGGCAGCGCGGCGGTCGGCGCCTGGTCAGCCGGGGCGGTGCCCGCTCAGCGGCGGCTGTCCGGTCTCGCGCTCCCAGTGCAGGTAGCGGACGAAGGCGTGGGCGGTCCGGGCGGCCTCGACGTTGTCGTCGGCCAACCGGCCGGCGAAGTGCTGACGGATCGCGGTCTCGACGGCGTCGAGGCTGACGGCGCCGGTCAGCGCGGCGAACGCACCGAGCAGGGCCGTGTTCGGCAACGGGTGCCCGATCAGCCGCCGAGCGATGTCGGAGGCCGGCACCGTGTACAGGTGCAGGGCCAGCAGGCCGTGGTGGGCGGCCAGGTCATCAAGGCCCAGCTCGTCGACGTCACGGGCGGAGTTGACCAGAACCCAGCCGTCCGGCCGCATCCCCTCGAACACGTCCAGTTCGTGCAGCAACGCCGGGTCCTGCACGATCACGACATCCGGGTGCAGCACGGGCTCGTGGCGGCGGATCGGCACGTCATCGAGCCGGCAGAACGCCACCACCGGCATCCCGGCGCGTTCGGCGCCGAAGCCCCGGAACGCCTCCGCGTACCCGCCCTGGCTGGAGGCCGCGGCCGCGAGGGTCTCGGCGGCGGCGAGCGTCCCCTGCC
>JADGHD010000477.1 GCA_019689615.1 Frankia sp.
GGCCGGGGGGGGCGGGCGGGCCGCGGGGCCGGCGGACCTCCGCGCGGCCGGCACGGTGGCGGGCGCCGGTCGCGGCGCGCCGGCCGGGTGGGCCGGCTCGCCGGGGCGGTCGGCCGGCGGGTAGGTGAACCGGATCGCCAGGTACGGCTCGGCGCGGGTGGCCACCAGCTCGTAGGCGGCCGGCGCGTCGTCGATCCGGTAGGTGTGCGTGACCAGGTCGGCGACCCGCAGCCGGCCGCTGGCCAGCAGGTCGAGCACGGCCTCCTGGTTGCGGCCCTCGGTCCAGCGGACGTGCCCGGCCGGGTAGTCGACGCCCCATTCCTCGTAGCCGCGGTCGTAGCGGCCCGGCCCGTACGAGCGGGCGAAGCGCAGCGTGAGCTCCCGGTCGTAGAACGGCGTGCGGGCCAGGTTCAACGGGACGTCGCCGACGACGACGAGCTGGGCCCGGTCGCGGGCGAGCTCGGTGGCCCGCTGCACCGGGTTCCCGGACCGGCCGGCGGCGCAGATCAGCACGGCGTCGGCGCCGCGGCCCCGGCTCCAGTCGCGGATCCTGGCCGTCGTGGCGGCGCCGGACTCGGGCAGGGCGAGCACCCCGGCCGCGGCGGCCCGGGACAGCGGCAGCTCGGCGAGGTCGATGCCGGCGACGTCGCAGCCGCTGGCCAGCGCCAGCCGGGCGGCGAGCTGCCCGACGATGCCGAGGCCGACCACGACCACCTTGGCGCCCGGACCGACCTCGGCCAGCCGCAGGCCGTGCAGCGCGATCGAGGCGAGGGTGGCGAACGCGGCGTCGGCCGGCGCCACCCCGTCGGGCACCCGGGTGCACAGCAGGCCGGGGACGGCCTGGTAGTCGGCGTGGTTCGCGTGCAGGGCCCCGCCGGTGGCGACGAGGTCGCCGGGCCGGATGCCGATCACCGCGTCCCCGACGGCCACCGCCCGCCCGCAGCCGCTGTACCCGAGCGGCAGGTCGGAGCTCAGCCGGGCGCGCACCGAGCGGACGGCTGCACCGACCCCCTCGGCCCTGGCCTTGTCCGCGACCCGGCGCACCAGGTCCGGCCGGGCGCGGGCCTTGGCGAGCAGGCCGGCGCTGGCGAGCTGGGTGACCGCCCGCTCGGTGCCCGCGGAGACGACCGTCGCCTCCGTGCGCACCAGCACCTGGGTCGGGCTGATCGTGGGCACCGGCACGTCGACGACCCGGACCGCGCCACCCGAGACCGCCTGGACGACCTGCCTCACCGCCCGGCCCGCCAGGGCCGCTCGCCTGGCCAGGTCTGGTCGGCCCGTCCGGCGCGCCGGGCCGGCCCGCCGCGGCCGGTCGAGCCGACCAGCAACGGCCTGGACACTCGCAGTCGCATCATGCGGCGCAGTGTAGTTGTTGCACTACATTCAGTGATGCAGCTTGGCTCGCTCGTTGGCCCTGTCCCGCCGGCCAACGCGGGCAGCGGCAGGCCGGTCTCGCCGGTCAGGCACCGGCCACCGGGCACGGCACGCGCCTGGCCACTCGGCCGCGCCGCCAGCCACCCGCCGCGGCTGCTTCCCTCGTCCGTCCCGCACGCCCGCCCAGGGCCACTTCCCCTGCCCAGGGCCGCCCGGCCGGAGGCAACCACATGCTCGGCGCGCCCTTCGCCGCCTGCGTCGCCACGATGATCACCGCCCCGCTCGTGATCTGGTACATGCGGCGGCTCGCGGTGCTCGACGTCGCGAACGAACGCACGCTGCACACGGTCCCGACCCCGCGCGGCGGTGGCGCCGCGGTCGTGGTCGGCATCTTCTCGGGGGTCCTCGTGACGGTGCTGTCCAGCGGCCGCGCGAGCGCCCCGGACCTGCTGCCGATGACGCTCGCCGTCGCGCTGTTCGGCCTGATCGGGCTCGCCGAGGACGTCGGCGGGGACATCGGCGGGATCGCGCCGCTGCGCCGGCTCGCGATGCAGGTTCTGGCGGCGCTCGCGCTGACCGGGGTGACGGTGCTCAGCGTCGCCGTGAGCGACACCGACCCGGGGCTGGCGATGGTGGTCGCGGCGGCCGTCATCGGGCCGCTGTGGGTGACCGCGTTCGTCAACGCCTTCAACTTCATGGACGGCGTGAACGGCATCTCCGCGGTGCAGGCGACGGTCGCCGGGGTCGGCTTCACCCTGGCCGGGCTGGTGCACGACCACGAGCCGCTGGTGGCCGGCGGCCTGGTCGTCGCCGGCGCCGCGCTCGGCTTCGCGCCGTTCAACCTGCCCCGGGCGCTGGTGTTCCTCGGCGACGTCGGCAGCTACGCGCTCGGCGCGGCGATCGCGGCGCTGGCGCTGCAGGCGGCGCTGTCCGGGGTGCCGGTCGAGGCGGTCGTCGCCCCGGTCGTGCTCTACCTGGCCGACACGGCGACGACGCTCATCCGCCGGATCCGGGCCGGCGAGCGCTGGTACCTGCCCCACCGCAGCCACGCCTACCAGCGGCTGGCGACCGCCGGCTGGTCGCACACCGCGGTCGCCGGCTACACCGGGATGCTGGCCACCACCTGCATGGCCCTCGGCCTGGTCTCAGCGGCCGGCGCCCCGGTGCCCGTGCGGGCCTGCGCGGACCTGGCGATTCTGCTGCTGGTCGTCCGCTACCTTGGGGCACCGCGGCGGGTCGCGGCCCGGCTGGCCGCCACCGACGCCCCGGCCGAGCAGCCGTCGACGGATGACGCGACGACCGACGAGCCACCGGCCGCCGACACCAGGGCGCCGGCCGACACCAGGGCCGCAGCCGAGCCCAGGCCGGCAGCCGACGCCGACCCGACGCTGCCGACACCGGCGCCGTCGCCGACACCGCCAGCACCGCCGCCAGCCGCGGCCGCCGCCGAGGGACGGGTGGCGGTCGCCGTCCCGGCGCAGCGCACCTCGCCCGACGGCCCCGAACCCCACGTCGACGCCGACGCCGGCCAGCCACGCCGGCGCGGGCGGCGGTCCCGCCCGGCTGGCCCGCCGGGCCCGCCCGCCGCGGGCCCCCCGGGCGCCCCCGCGGCGCGGGGCGGCGCCCGCCCCCCGGGGCGGGGGGGGTGGGGCGCGGGCGGCGCCGGCCCGCCGGCCACGCCGGCCGTGAGCCACGCGGTCGACCACGAGGCGCTGGACGGGGTCCGCGCGGACGCGGGAGGTGCCCGATGACCCGGCTCGGTGTGCTGGCGACCCACGCGATCCAGTACCAGGCTCCGCTGTACCGGGAGCTGGCCAGGCGCGGCCGGGTGGACATCGAGGTCGCCTTCCTCAGCGGCGCCGGGGCGACGGCCTACCGGGACCCGGGGTTCGGCCGGGCCGTCAAGTGGGACATCGACCTGCTCTCCGGCTACCCGCACCGGGTGCTGGGGGTGGGCCGCTCGCCGGCCAGGGACCCGCGTGGCCTGGCCCGGCTGGTCTCCTGGGTGCGCCGGCAGGACGTGGTGGTCGTGCACGGCTACCGGTCGCCGTGGATGCTCGCCGCCATCACGGCGGCCCGCGCGGCCCGGGTGCCCTACCTGATGCGCGGCGAGTCCTGGCCGACCGGCGCCAGCCCGCGACTGCGCGCGCTGCGCGACCCGCTGGTGCGGGCGGTGGTGCGCGGCTGCGCCGCCGGCCTGTCGATCGGGCAGCGCAACGACGAGTTCTACGCGGCCTTCGGCGCGCCCCGGCGGGTGTTCGCGCCGTACTCCGTGGACAACGACCGGTTCTGGGCCGGCGCGCAGGTGGCCAGGGCGGAACGGGCGCGGCGGCTCGCCGAGCTCGGGCTGCCGGCCGACCGGCCGGTCGCGCTGTTCTCGGCCAAGCTCATCGACCGCAAGCGGCCGCTTGACCTGGTGGCCGCGGCGCACCGGCTCGACGGCCGGGTGGCGCTGCTCATCGTCGGCGACGGGCCGCTGCTGGAGCGGACCCGCGCGGCGTGCGCCGGCCTGCCAGCGGTCTGCGCCGGCTTCGTCAACCAGGCGGCGCTGCCCGGCCACTACGGGCTGGCCGACCTGCTGGTGCTGCCGAGCGAGCACGAGACCTGGGGCCTGGTGGTCAACGAGGCCATGGCCGCCGGGCTGCTGCCGGTGGTCAGCACGGCCGTCGGCGCCGGCCCCGACCTGGTGGCCGGGCTCGGCCGGATCTTCCCGGTCGGCGACATCGACGCCCTCGCCGCCTGCCTGGCCGCGGCCGCGGCCGACCTGGCCGACCCGGGGCTGGCGGAGCGGATCCGCGAGCGGGTCGACCGCTACTCCATCGCGGCGACCGCGGACGGCTACGAACGCGCCGTCGCGCTGGC
>JADGHD010000478.1 GCA_019689615.1 Frankia sp.
TGACCTGCAGAGGGACCGGGATCGCGTGAGACGGGCGGACTTCATTCCCGAGACCATCTGGGTCCGCCGTGACGACGGGTGGATGGTCCCGGTACGCCGCCGCGACGACCCGCAGGCCTGGCTGAGCGAGGTCGACAGCACGGAAGCCGTCACCACCCAGGTCGACGACGGAACCGGCGTACACGGCGACAAAGGGATCATCCCGACGAGTTCCAGCACCGCCACCTGGCTGATGGACAGGATGCTGGCCCTGCTCGACGTCCGCCCCGGAATGAACGTTCTCGAGATCGGCGCCGGAACCGGATACAACGCGGCTCTGCTCGCCGAGCGCGCCGCGCCGGGCTCCGTCACCACCATCGAGATCGATCCGGCGGTGGCTGCCCACGCCCGCGCCGCCCTGGCCAGGACCGAGCTGGCCGTCGCGGTCATCACCGGCGACGGGAGTGACGGCCATGCGGAACGCGCACCCTTCGACCGGGTGGTCGCCACCGCGGCCGTGTTCACCATCCCGCCCGCGTGGCTCACGCAGGCCCGCCCCGGCGGCCGGATCGTCGTCCCGCTCGCCGGCAGCTTCCACCATGGCGCCCTGGCCTGCCTCACCGTGCTGGCCGACGGGACCGCGCACGGCCGCTTTCACGGCGAGGCCCCCTTCATGCACCTGAGGAACCAGCGCCCGGCCCGGACCGTGTGGGGAGCCGACGAGCGCACGGCGCGCATCACCTACACCGATCTCCACCCGGTCGAGCCGTTCACCGATTTCGACGCCGGGTTCGCGCTCGGCACCAGGCTGGCGGGATGCCGGACGGGCCGACGCCCTGAGGACGACGGAACCGAGACGCTGTGGATATCCCACCATCCATCCGATTCCTGGGGATCGTTCGTCGCTGGGCCCGACCGGCACGAGGTCTGCCAGTCGGGGCCGCGCAGCCTCTGGGACGAGCTGGAGAGCGCGTATCGGTGGTGGATCGACGCGGGGCGGCCCGGCCACACCCGCTTCGGCGTCACCGTTGCGCCAGCCGGCCACCGGTTCTGGCTGGACACCCCCGACCAGGTCATCTCGCCCGCTTCCCAGCCGGCCGCCCGGCAGGCGGAGAAAGCGGCGAGGCGGCCCGCCCGCGTCCGGGACGCCTCAGAGGCCGGCGGCTTCCAGCAGGCGCAACCAGACCTCGCTGACCGTCGGGAACGGGGCGACGGCGTGCCAGAGCAGGTCGAGACCGACCTCGGCGGCCACCGCGATCGTGGCGGAGTGCAGCAGGTCGGCGACGTCCGGGCCGACGAACGTCGCGCCGAGCACGACGCGGCGGGCGGTGTCGATCACTAGCTGGGCCTGGCCGGTGTAGCTGGGCGACTGGACGGTGGCGCCGGCGACATCGGCGAGGCTGGCGGCGACGGCCTGGACCGCGAAGCCGTCGGCGCGGGCCTCGGCCTCGGTCCGCCCGACCCAGCAGACCTGCGGGTCGGTGAAGACGACCTGCGGCGTGGCCCGCTCGTCGGCGATGTCGCGCAGGCCCGGGGCGTCGTCCGGCCGGCCGGCCGCCCGGGCGGCGATCACGTCGCCGCAGATCCTGGCCTGGTACTTGGCCATGTGGGTGAGCAGGTTGCGCCCGTTGACGTCCCCGGCGGCGTAGAGCCAGCCGTCGGCGACGCCGGTCGCCCGCAGGCTCGCGTCCACCTCGATCGGCCGGTCGGCGGGCAGGCCGACGGTGTCCAGGCCAAGCCAGGCGACGGCTGGGCGCCGGCCGGTGGCCACCAGGATCTCGTCGGCCTCCAGCCGCTCGCCGTCGTCCGTCCAGACAGTGACCGGGCCGCCGGCCAGCGGGCGCTCGACCCGGGTGACGCCGCGGCGTAGCCGCACGTCGAGGCCGGCCGCGCGCAGCGCGCCGGCGAGCAGCTCGCCGGCGAACGGCTCGGCGCGGGGCAGCAGCCGCGGGCCGCGCACCAGCAGGGTGGTCTCGGCGGCGCCGAGGCCGTGCAGCGCCTGGGCCAGCTCGCAGCCGACCGGCCCGCCACCGATCACCACCAGCCGCCGTGGCACCACGCCCGTGGCCGTGGCCTCCCGGTTGGTCCACGGCCGGGCGGCCGCGAGCCCGGGGATGTCCGGGATCACCGGCTCGGTGCCGGTCGCGACGGCCACCGCGTGCCGGGCCCGCAGCACCCGCCGGCCGCCGTCGGGCAGGTCCACCTCGACCACGCGCGGCCCGGCGAGCCGGCCACGGCCGCGCACGAACGCCGCCGGCACGCCCTCGATCCAGCCCACCTGGCCGGTGTCGTCATAGCCGGACACGGTCTCGTCCCGGCGGGCCAGGACCGCCGCCGCGTCGAGGCCGCCGCGCAGCTCGACCCCTGGCGTCCGGGCGGCCTGGTTGGCCACGGCGAGCGGGTACAGCAGCGTCTTGCTCGGGATGCAGGCGTAGTAGGAGCACTCCCCGCCGGCCAGCCGCGCCTCGACGACGGCCACGGTCAGCCCGCCGCGCGCGGCCCTGCCGGCGACGATCTCCCCCGCCGGTCCGGCCCCGATCACCACGACGTCGAACTCGTCGTGGCCCGGCCAATCCGCCATCTCGGCTCCCTCCCTCTCCTCGGCCGTGGGGGCGCCGAGCGCGCCAGGCCTCCCCGGGCGGTGACCGGGCGCGGCCGGTCGTCGGCGGGCGTCACCCGCCAGGAACGGACCACCCGTCGGCAACCAGTGTCCCGGCCAGCGGCCCGGCCGCAACCGCCGGGCCCGCCACCGGCCGGGGCCCGCGGCCCGCGGGCGTCACGAGGCCGAGCCTGGACAGCCCTGCCGAGGCTGCCAGTGAGGCCAGGAGTGCGCTGTTCGGCGCCGCCTGGGCCTCGCCTCGCCTGGCGGCGCTCCGCCCGGTTGCGCCCACCCGGGACGTGACATACGGTTACTGATAGTTACTCTCTGTTCTGGCGTGGATGGGGGACGCGCCGCCCGCCGTGGGCGCGGGCCGCACAAGCCAGGCCCCCGACGCGGTACGCGCGCTGTCGGCGGGCTGGTGGAGGTGATCCGGCCGTGCCCGAGTTCGCGTTTGAGTGTCTGGGAATCAGGCCCGAGCCGTTCGCCGCAAGCCCAACGCTCGCGCTCAGGCTGCGGATCAGCGAGACCACCGGGACGCCGATCCATGCGCTCGCGCTGCGCTGCCAGGTGCGGATCAACCCGACCGCCCGCGGCTACCGGCACGACGAGCACCGGCTGCTCGGTTACCTGTTCGCCCACCCGGACCGGTGCACCGCCCGCTCGGTGCGGCTGGCGACGGTGACCGCGATGGTCGGCCCGTTCCTCCGGTCCACGGAGACCGAGCTGCTCGTCCCGGTCAGCTACGACCTGGACGTCGCGGCCGGCCGCTACTTCCACGCCGTCCGCGACGGGATGGTCCCGCTGACCCTGCTGTTCACCGGAACCGCGATCACCTCGTCGCTGGCGGGGATGCGGGTCGACCAGCTCCCCTGGCATCTGGAGACCAGCTGCCGGCTGCCGGTCGCCACCTGGCGGGCGCTGATGGACGCCTACTTCCCCGGCGAGGCCTGGCTGCGGCTGCGCCGCGCCACCGTGGACGCGCTGGCCCACTACAAGCTCGACACCGGCGCGCTGACCTGGGACCAGGCCATCTGCTCCCTGCTGCGGGCGGCGGGGGCCGCCAGCCCACCGGCGGCCGTCGAGGCGGGCGAGCCGGCGCTGCCCGGCGGGCCGACGCGGGCGGGCCGAGTGCCCCAGACCGCCGGGACGGCCGGGGACCGGCCGGCCGGCGACGGCGCGGCCGGCCGGTGAGCCCGGGCACGCAGCCGGCGCCGCGCCGGCAGCGGGGACGCGGGCCCCGGCGGTGGCGCGGCGCCGCCGGCCGGGTCAGCCGCCGATGGTGGCGTGCATCTCCCAGACGAGGATCTCGGCTGGCTCGGTTGCGGTGACCCGGTGGCCGCCGGTGGCGGTGAGGCGGGCGGCGTCACCGGTGCCGAGCTGTCCTTCACCCTCCAGCGTCACCGCCCCCTTCGGGACGAACAGGTGCAGGTACGGGGCGTCGGGCAGGGTGAGGGACGCGCCGGGGGCCAGCCGGGCGGCGTGCAGGGCGGCGTGGCGGTTGCTGATCCCGATCGCGCGGGCGTCCGCGTGCCGCGGCATCCCCGAGGCCACCGTGACCAGGCCGCCGGAGAGCAGCTCGGCGTCGATCTCCAGCTGCTCGTAGCCGGGGCGGATCCCGGTGGTGTCCGGGACCACCCACATCTGCACG
>JADGHD010000479.1 GCA_019689615.1 Frankia sp.
CGCTGGCCCCCACCGCCGCGGCGCGCCTCGCCGCGCCGCCGGTCGCCGCTGCCGCCGGTCCGGCCGGTTGCCGCGTTGTTCGCCTGGCCGGCGCCGCGCTGGCTGGGCGCGCCGCCCCGGCCGGCCGCGCGGGCCGAGCCCCGGCCGCCGCTGTCCTGGCCGGGCATGCCGGGCTCGTCGTCGAGCCGCAGCGTCAGCGAGATCCGCCTGCGGGCGATGTCGACGTCGAGCACCTTCACCTTGACGACGTCGCCCGGCTTGACGACCTCGCGCGGGTCGCGGACGAACGACTTCGACATCGCTGAGACGTGCACCAGGCCGTCCTGGTGGACGCCGATGTCGACGAACGCGCCGAACGCCGCGACGTTGGTGACCACGCCCTCGAGCACCATCCCGGCGGCCAGGTCGCTGATCTCGTGGACGCCTTCGGTGAAGGTGGCGGTGCGGAACTCCGGCCGCGGGTCGCGGCCCGGCTTCTCCAGCTCGGCCAGGATGTCGGTCACCGTCGGCAGGCCGAAGACGTCGTCGACGAACTCCTCGGGCCGCAGCGAGCGCAGCACCGCGGTGTCGCCGATCAGGCCGCGGATGTCGGTGCCGGTGGCGGCGAGGATCCGCCGGACCACCGGGTAGGCCTCGGGGTGCACGGCTGAGGCGTCCAGCGGGTCGTCCCCGTCCTGGATCCGCAGGAAGCCGGCGCACTGCTCGAACGCCTTCGGGCCGAGCCGGGGCACCTCCCGCAGCGCGGCCCTGCTCCGGAACGGGCCGACCGCGTCGCGGTGGGCGACGATGTTCTCGGCCAGGCTCGCGCCGATCCCGGACACCCGGGTCAGCAGCGGGGCCGACGCGGTGTTCACGTCGACGCCGACCGCGTTCACGCAGTCCTCGACCACCGCGTCCAGCGAGCGCGACAGCTTCACCTCGGACACGTCGTGCTGGTACTGGCCGACGCCGATCGACTTCGGGTCGATCTTCACCAGCTCGGCCAGCGGGTCCTGCAGCCGGCGCGCGATCGACACCGCGCCGCGCAGCGAGACGTCCAGGTCCGGCAGCTCGCGGGAGGCGTAGGCGGACGCCGAGTACACCGAGGCGCCGGCCTCGGAGACCATGACCTTGGTGAGCTTGAGCTCGGGACGCCGCCGCACCAGCTCCTCGGCCAGCTTGTCGGTCTCCCGGGAGGCCGTGCCGTTGCCAATGGCGATCAGCTCGACCTTGTGCGCCGCGCACAGCTGCCCGAGGCGCACCAGCGCCTCCTCCCACCGCCGCACGGGCACGTGCGGGTAGACGGTGTCGGTGGCGACGATCTTGCCGGTGGCGTCGACGACGGCGACCTTCACCCCGGTGCGGTAGCCGGGGTCGAGGCCCATCGTCGGCCTGCTGCCGGCCGGCGCGGCCAGCAACAGGTCGCGCAGGTTCGCCGCGAAGACCTTGACCGCCTCGTCCTCGGCCTCCTGGAAGAGCCGCATCCGCAGGTCGATGTCGAGGTGGGTGAGGATCCGGGTGCGCCACGCCCAGCGGACGGTGTCCAGCAGCCAGCGGTCGGCCGGGCGGCCGGCGTCGGAGATCCCGAACCGGGCGGCGACCGCCGCCTCGTAGCTCGACGGCGCCGGGGGAGCGGCCGGGTCGGCCGGCTCCGGCTCCGGGTCCAGGCGGACGTCGAGAACCTCCTCCTTCTCGCCGCGGAACAGGGCGAGGATCCGGTGGGACGGCAGCGAGCGCAGCGGCTCGGAGAAGTCGAAGTAGTCCGCGAACTTGGCGCCGGCCTCCTCCTTGCCCTCGCGGACGGTCGACACCAGCCGGCCGCGGCGCCACACCCGCTCGCGCAGCTCGCCGATCAGGTCGGCGTCCTCGGCGAACCGTTCGACCAGGATCGCGCGGGCGCCGTCGAGGGCCGCCGCGGCGTCGGCGACGCCCTTCTCCTGGTCGACGTAGCCGGCGGCGGCGGTGGCCGGGTCGGTGCTGGGGTCGGTGAGCAGCAGGTCGGCCAGCGGCTCGAGCCCGGCCTCGCGGGCGATCTGCGCCTTCGTCCGCCGCTTCGGCTTGTACGGGAGGTAGATGTCCTCCAGCCGCGCCTTCGACTCGGCGGCGAGGATCTGCGCCTGCAGCGCGTCGTCCAGCTTGCCCTGGCTGCGGATCGACTCCAGGATCGCCGCCCGCCGCTCCTCCAGCTCGCGCAGGTAGCGCAGCCGTTCCTCAAGCGTGCGCAGCTGCGCGTCGTCGAGCCCGCCCGTGACCTCCTTGCGGTAGCGGGCGATGAACGGCACGGTGGCGCCGCCGTCGAGCAGCTCCACCGCGGCCGCGACCTGCGCCGGCCGCACGCCGAGCTCGCCGGCGATCCGCGCCTGGATAGCCGCGTTGACCGCCTCCGGGGTGCGCGGCGGTGCCTGCAGAGTGGACGTCGTCGTCACAGATGATCTCCTCCGGTCCCGACCGATTATGACCGAGTCGGGACCCGGCAAGACCGCGCGCCCGGCGGCGCGCCGGCGTGTGCGCCGGGCGGTGTGTCGACGACCGGCTACCGGTGTGTCAGGCGTGGTCGCGGACGAGCTCGGCGCTGACCCCGGCCTCGCGGGCGCAGTGGGCGCAGCAGAAGAACCGGCCGTGCGCCTCGACCCCGTGTCCGCTGATCTTGACCCCGCAGTGTTCGCAGACCGGGCTCATCGCGTGGATCGCGCACTCGAAGCTGTCGAACGTGTGCACGGCCCCCTGGGAGTGCACCTCGAAGCTCATCGCGTAGTCGTTGCCGCAGACCTCGCACACAGCCATCGCCGAGCTCCCTCACCGCCGGTCCGTCCTGTCGTCACGCACAGTAGTGAGACGGCAGCGGGTGTGCCGCTCGACAGGCGGGCGGATCGGGCGTTGCCGGCAGCGCGTGGCCGCAAACGGCGATGACGGGCACGCCCCGGGCCGCCGCGGCGCGCGGGGCCGCTTCCGGCGGCGAGGACGGTCCGCGCGGCCGGTCGGCCGGCTTGGGCCCCGGCGGTGCTACTCCTTGCGGGCCAGGACCCGGTAGGCGTTGGCCCGCCGGCCCGCGGTGAGGTAGCCGCGGCTCAGGGCGTCGACGAGGACCGCGGCGGGCAGCAGCGGGCCGAGCACGACGCCGGCCGCGGCCCGGCGGGCCCGGCGCAGGGCGGGGTACGGCTCGCCCGCCCGCCACGGCAGCGTCGGGGACGGGGCGATCCGCTGGACCAGCGACCAGAGCGCGAAGGGCGCGTCGCCCGGCTGGTGTGTCTCGCCGAACTCCAGCTTCTGCACCCGCAGGCCGCGCTGTTCGAGCGCGGCGACCAGGTTGTCCGCCGGCATCAGGTGCTGGTGCTGCGGGACCAGCCAGCCCGGCCACAGCGACCGGTAGACGCTGGCGGCGGGGCTCTGCGGGTTCGGCACCTCGATCAGCAGGTAGCCACCGCCTGGCAGCACGGCGGCGGCCGCGTCCAGCTCGGCCAGGGGATCCCGGGTGTGCTCCAGGTAGTGGAACATGCTCACCACGTCGTAGCGGCCGGCGAGCTGGCCGGTCAGCTCGACGAACTGGCCGCGCCACGCGTGGTCCACCCAGCCGCGCCGGGCCGCATCGCCGATCCCGTCCCCGATGTCGAGGCCGTCGAACGACGCCGTGGGGTAGACGTCCCGGGCGATCAGGCAGAAGTGGCCGAGCCCTGCGCCGACGTCGAGCCAGGAGCGCGGCGCCGGCGGGGGCAGCGTGCGGGCCCTGGCGTAGTAGACGTCGGCGCTGAAGCTGAAGATCGTCTCGATCAGCGGGCCGCCGAGGCCGTCGTAGAAGTCGCGGTAGTAGAAGCCCAGCCCGGCCGGGGTCAGCCGCGGGTTCTGGAAGACGTGGCCGCAGGCCAGGCAGCGGTCGTAGCGGAACCGCCCCGGCTTGGCCTGGTTGACGTCGGCGCCGACGAACGCCTTCCGTAGCTGGCGCTCGCCGCACCACGGGCAGGTGGTCCGCGGCTCCTCCAGGAACGACTCGACCCCGCCGGCGAGCGCGGCCTCGTACTCGCGGCGGACCTCGGCGGCGTGTTCGCGGTCGCGGGTCGGGAACGCCCGGGGCAGCCGCACCCGCCACCGCGCCAGCGGCGCCCCCGCCAGCCCGTACGGGGCCGCGGTGACGTCGCCTCCGCCGGCGTCGGCCGGCACTGGCTGGCCGGCGGAGGTGGCGGCCGCGGCGGGCGTGGCGGCCGCGGCGAGGGTGGCGGCCCTGGCGTGGGTGGCGGCCGCGGTGGGGGTGGCG
>JADGHD010000480.1 GCA_019689615.1 Frankia sp.
GTTGGGAGCCGGCGGGAGCGTGGGCTGTTCGCCGCGGCGCGGACCGCGGCGCAGGCCGCGGCGGCGCTGGCGGTGGGCGCCGGGCGGGACGGGGGTGCGCGGTGAGCCGCGGGCTGCAGCTCTACCGGTCGGTGCCGCGCTACGCCGCGGCGCGGGTGCTGTCCAGCCGGGTGCCGGCGCTGGCCGGGGCGGCGGCGACCGCTGCGGCGCCGCTGCGGCTGGTCGACGACGGCGACCCGCCGCTGCCGGGCCCGGGGTGGGTGACGGTGCGGCCGACGCTGGCCGGGATCTGCGGGTCGGACCTGGCGACGGTGACCGGGCAGTCGTCGTTCTACTTCTCGCCGCTGGTGTCGATGCCGTTCACGCCGGGCCACGAGATCGTGGGGACGCTGCAGTCGGCGGTGGCGCTGGCCGACGGGCGCGAGCTCGCGGCGGGCAGCCGGGTGGTGATCGACCCGGTGCTGGGCTGCGCGGCGCGGGGGCTGACCCCGCCGTGCGCGGGCTGCGCCGCGGGGACGACGAGCCGCTGCGACCGGGTGACGGTGGGGCATCTGGCGCCGGGGCTGCAGACCGGGTTCTGTCGGGACACCGGCGGCGGCTGGTCGCGGGCGCTGGTGGCGCACCACAGCCAGCTGCACCCGGTGCCGGACGGCCTGCCGGACGAGCGGGCGGTGCTGGTCGAGCCGCTGGCGACGGCGGTGCACACGGCGGGCCGGGCGCGGGTGGCGCCCGGGGACCGGGTGCTGGTCGTCGGCGCTGGCGCGGTCGGGCTGTTCACGCTGCTGGCGCTGCGGGCCTACACCCGGGCGGGGCACATCACGGTGGTCGCCAAGCACCGCGCCCAGGTGGAGCTGGCGCGCCGGTTCGGCGCGGACGAGGTGCTCTCGCCGTCGGACGCGCTCGGCGGGGTGCGCCGGGCGACCCGGGCGCTGCGTGCCGAGCCGGAGTTCGGCGGGCCGTTCCTGCTCGGCGGGGTGGACGTGGCGATCGACTGCGCGGGCAACGCGTCGTCGCTGTCGACCGCGCTGCGGGTGACCAGGGCCGGCGGGCGGGTCGTGCTGTCGGGGGTGCCGTCGGGCGCGGTCGACCTGACCCCGCTGTGGTACCGGGAGCTGGAGCTCGTCGGCACGTACGCGACGAGCGGCCGCGCCGGTGACGAGGTGGCCCCGGCGGGTGCGGCCGGCCTGGACGGCCCCGCCGGCGCGCGGTCGGACTTCGGCCGGGCGTTCGAGCTGGCGGCGTCGGCGCCGCTGGACGGGGTGGTCTCGGCGGTCTATCCGCTGGCCCGCTGGCGGGAGGCGCTGGACCACGCGCTGTCCGCGGGCCGGCTGGGCGCCGTGAAGATCGCGTTTGACCCGTCGGTGGCGGCATGATGTCGGTGCGGGCGGCGCCGGCCGGCGCCGCGGCGGATCTCACCCTGGCCGGGGCGGCGGCCGGCGCGGCGGGGTGCGCGGCGTCGGTGGACGCGAGGACGACACGCAGGACCAACCGCGCCCGTAGCGGCGGCACGCGCCGCCCCTGCGGGCCTGTCATGAGGGGAACGTGCTGGTGAGACCGGGGTTCGTGCTCGAGGTCGACGAGCGGACTCCCCCGCTGCTGGTGCACCAGGGTGAGGGTCTGCTGCTGGAGCAGTTCCCGCTGGGGACACGCGTGGTGTACCCGCCGGAGTCGCTGCCCGGCCTGCCGGACGTGGACGCGGCGATCGCGGGCGCGCTGGAGCACCCGATCGGCTGTGAGCCGCTGCGGGAGCTGCTGTTTCCCGGTATGAAGCTCACGATCGCGTTCGACGACCTGTCGATCCCGCTGCCGCGGATGCGCCGCCCGGACATCCGCCAGCGGGTGATCGAGCAGGTGCTGACGCTGGCGGCGGAGAAGGGTGTCGACGACGTCCAGCTGATCGTGGCGACCGCGCTGCACCGGCGGATGACGGCCGCGGAGATCGAGTACGTGGTCGGTGAGCGGGTGTTCCGGTCGTTCTGGCCGGACAACCTGTACAACCACGACGCGGAGGACCGCGACAACCTGCTGCACGTGGGGCTGACCGAGGCCGGGGAGGACGTCGAGATCAACCGGCGGGCCGCCGAGTCCGACCTGGTCGTGTACGTGAACGTGAACCTGGTGGCGATGGACGGCGGCCACAAGTCGGCCGCGATCGGGCTGGCGTCGTACAACAGCCTGCGCCACCACCACAACAGCCACACGATGCTGCACTCGACGTCGTTCATGGACCACACCCGCTCGGCGATGCACGCCTCGGCGTGGCGGATGGGCCGGCTGCTGGCGAGGAACGTCAGGGTGTTCCAGATCGAGACGACCGTGAACAACCAGGCCTTCCCCCGCAGGTACGGGTTCCTGACCAGGCGGGAGTGGGAGTGGTCGCGCGCCGACCAGGCGATGGCGTACGGGATGGTCAGGGCGCTGCCGGCGCTGCCGGCGCGCCAGCGCCACCGGCTGTTCCAGGGCCTGGTCGCCGACTACGAGGTCACCGGGGTGCACGCCGGTGAGGTCGAGGCGGTGCACGAGCGGACGCTCGCGAACGTGCACCGCCAGCAGCTGGTCGAGGTCGACGGGCAGAGCGACGTGCTGGTCGTGGGGCTGCCGTTCCTCGGGCCCTACAATGTCGGGTCGGTCATGAACCCGATCCTGGCGACGTGCATGGGGCTGGGCTACTTCTTCAACATGTACCGGGGCCGGCCGCTGGTCCGGCACAAGGGCGCGATGATCCTCTACCACCCGGTGACGCCGGAGTTCACCCAGCTGCACCACCCGTCGTATGTGGACTTCTACGAGGAGGTGCTCGCCGAGTCGACGGACCCGGCGACGATCGAGGCGAAGTTCGAGAAGCAGTACGCCACCGACCCCTGGTACATCCACCTGTACCGGACGTCGCACGCCTACCACGGGGTGCACCCGTTCTACATGTGGTACTGGGCGGCGCACGGCATGGACCACGTCTCGGACGTGGTGTGGGTCGGCGGTGACCGCAGGGCGTGCGCGCGGATGGGGTTCCGGGCGGCGTCGACGCTCGCGGACGCGCTGGAGATGGTGTCCGGGACCGTCGGGCGCGACCCGTCGATCACCTACCTGCACGCGCCCCCGCACGTGATCGCGGACGTGCGGTGAGCGCGCGGCCCGGGGTCGGGCTGCGGGAGGTGGCCCGCGGCTGGCGGTGGGGCGGCCGGCAGCTCACGCCCGCGTCGGCGGAGCCGCACCGGCTGCCGCAGGTGGGCCGGGAGTTCCCGACGGCGTGGGCGCGCACGCCGTCGGGCCGGGCGGCGCGGGCGGCGTTCCTCGCCGGGGTGATGACGCCGCTGCTGCACTCGCAGCTGACGGTGTCGGTCGCCGGGACCGAGGTGTTCGACGACCTCGGCGAGCAGCCGGTGCTGATCGTGGCGAACCACGCCAGCCACCTGGACGCCTCGCTGCTGCTGTGCGCGCTGCCGCCGGCGGTGCGCAGCCGCACGGCGGTGACGGCGGCAGCGGACTACTTCTTCGAGTCGACGTGGCGGGGCCTGTCGACGGCGCTGGCGTTCGCGACCGTGCCGATCGACCGCCGTGGCGGCGCGCCGTCGTCGACGCCGCTGGACCTGCTGTCCGACGGCTGGAACCTGGTGATCTTCCCGGAGGGCACGCGGTCGCCGGACGGGCACCGCGGCCGGTTCCGCCTCGGCGCGGCCTACCTGGCGATCAACACCGGGGTGCCGGTGGTGCCGGTGGGCCTGCGGGGCACGTACCGGGCGATGCCGCGGGGCCGCAGCTGGCCGATCCCCGGCCGGCCGCAGGTGTCGGTCCGGTTCGGCAAGCCGATGCGCCCGGCCGACGGGGAGGACGTCCGCGGGCTGACCGCGCGGCTGGCCGCCGAGGTCGACCGGCTGGTCACCGAGGACGAGACGTCGTGGTGGGCGTCGCTGCCGCGGCCGGTCGGCCCGGACGGGCGGCGGGTGTCGCCGGCTCCGGCGGCGGCGCGGGCGGCCGCGCCGGCCGAGGGCGGCGGCGAGCCGGCCCGCTGGCGGCGGATCTGGGCGGCGACCGAGCCGCCGGCGCCGAGTCGCCCCCGCTCCCCCTGGGACTGACCGGCCACGCGCGGCCGGCCGGCCCGGGTCGCGGGCGTGGCCGGCGGCGCCGGCGCGGGTCCGGCGCGGCGCGATGTGGCGCGGCGCCGGGTGGCGGGGGGCGGCGGGGGCGGGGTCGGCCGGCGGGGCCGAGCAGGCG
>JADGHD010000481.1 GCA_019689615.1 Frankia sp.
TATGTGTATAAGAGTCAGGCCCGTATATCCGGCGGCGGGCCGGCGGCACCGCCTACGTCTCGGCGGGCACGCCGAAGCGGTCGCTGTAGAAGGCGAGGGCCTTGCGGCGTTCCGCTCGGTCGAGGCCGACCTGTTCCGGGCGGTAGCGGACACTGCCGTGGCGGCCACGGGGGTGCTCGCGCAGGAACCGCGTCACCGCGGCCTGGGCGGGCTCGTCGAACGGCTGGCCGGCCACCTCGTAGACCCGGCGCAGCATCGCCAGGTCGTCGGCCATGAACTCGTGGAAGCGGACGTCGAGCGTCTGGTCGGGCGGGAGGAGATCCCGGTCGGCGACGCAGGACCGCAGCATGCGTTCCAGGCGGTCAGCCCAGTAGTGGCCGATTCCGTGGACGTCGACGCGGTCGCGGCCCGTCCGCGCGCTGTAGGCCAGCATCGTCGCCATCGACGTGGTCACCGTGACCGGGTCGCGGTGGGTGACCAGGAACGTGGCGTCCGGGAACACCCGCAGCAGTACCGGGAACTGCTCGATGTGCTGCGGCGACTTCAGCACCCACCGGGTCCTGCCGCCCGCCCCGGGCCGCAGCCACTGCAGTACCTGCAGGACCTTGCGCAGGTACCGGTACGACGACGTCTGGTCGTGGGCGTGGTAGTAGTCGCGCCAGGTCGGCATCGGCGCGCTGGTCTCGAACAGCATCGTGGAGAAGTCGATCGCCAGGAGCTGGATCTCCTCGTGGGCGTGATCGACGGTCATCTCGTGCATCCGGACGAAGTGCGGCATGGCCGCGTTGACCAGCCATAACGCCTGCTCCGTCCGGGCCAGCCGCGGGTCAGGGGCGCCGGCCGCGACCGCGGCGGCCTCGGTGGGGTCCAGCACGGGCTCGCGGCTCTCCCAGTAGGGGATGGCGCGCAGGGCCGGGTCGGCGGCCAGCAGGTTGTGCAGGTGGGTGGTGCCGGTCCTGGGCAGGCCGCAGATGATGATCGGCGCAATGACCGGTTCGTCGAGGATCTCCGGGTGCCGCCTGACCAGGTCCTCGATGAGTAATCGGTTCTTCAGCAGGCCGATGAGCAGCTGCTGCTGGGCGAAGATGCCGCCGTCGCCGAACCCGCCCTCCTCGCGCATCGCCCGGCACAGCACGTCGAGCCGTTCGACGAAGTCCATCGGCCCGAAGTCGGTCAGCCCGCCGGCCTGCTCGACGGCGGCCGCCAGCAGCGCGTCCGGTTCCAGCACGACGTCCCGGCCGGCGCGGGCCATCAGCTCCAGCACCGGGCGCACCTCGTCGCCGAACCGGGGCTCGGCCAGGTCGTCGAGGTCCACGGCCGCCGGCCGCCCGGCCGCCGGGGTCACGCCCGCTCCTCGGCCGCCGCCTCCGTGGCCTGCCCGCCCCGCGCCGGGCCGGCCGTGCCCAGCGCGCTCACCGGGACGACCTCGACCGTCGGCTGGTCAGGGGTCGCTTCCGGCAGGAACCAACGGAACCAGATCCGCCCGCGGCCGTGGCCGGCCGTGGACACCCAGTTCGGGTGGGGGTTCGGCTTGTGCGCCACGACGATTTCCCACGAGCCGTCCGGCTCGTACACCACCTGCGCGCCGTTGATGGTGACCCGTTCGTAGTCGTAGTTGTAGGTGTGCAGGAACGGGTTCCACAGGCACATGTTCCAGAACGCGCACCTGGGCGAGCGGCCGCGGATGACGAGCGCCTGGTCGTCCGCCAGGTCGAACGAGCCCATCGCGTAGGCCGCGTCGCCGGCGGCCCAGCCGAACGTCACCGTGGGCACCGGGTACGGCGGGTCGACCGTGTTCGGAGCGCCGAGCGCGAGCGGCACCATCTTCGCCTGGTCGCGCACCCAGGTGAGCGCCGCGCGGAACCGCCGCGCGAGGTCCTCGTCGCTGTCCCGCCAGACCGCCGGCGGATTGTCCGCGCTGATCTGCCATTCGGCCTGCCGGCCGTTCACCGGGTCCTCCAGGTAGTCCCTGGTGATCGCGGCGACCGCGTCCGGCTCCAGCTTCAGCCAGGCCACGTCCGGCTCGCTCGGCTGCTGCGCGGACAGCACGATGCTGATCGACCCGTCCGGGCGGCGCGGGGCGGTGGTGCTGTTGACGGTGCCGATGATGCGCTCGGAGTACCGCCCGTCGCGCGGCCCGCCGTAGACGGTGAGCGAGAGGTAGACGGCGTCCCCGGGCCTGACCGTCACCCGGTAGGTGCGGCCCGGGTCGATCGGGGCGAAACGGTAGAACGCGTCGGCGTTGTCACCGCCCCATTTCTTGTACGGCCCGACGATCTCGACGAACCGGGGCCGCGCCGGGTCCGCCCAGATCTGCACGTCGGCCGCGACCTGCAGGATCGAGAGAATCCACTTGTGCGCCTCCAGCAGCGTCTGCTCGTCGCCGGTCGGGGCGATCTGCCCGACCAGCCGCCGCTGGAGCTCGCCTAACTCCGCCAGCAGCTCGGCGAACACCTGCTCGGTCTGCGTTGCCATGAGCCCGCCCTCTCGTGGGACCAACGTGGCCGTCGGGCGCTCGAAAATACCGTTTCGGCGGCCAGGGTTCCACGGGCTCGACCACGGCGCCGGCCCGGCGGCTCGCCACGGCGGAACAAGCGCAAGATCGGTCAGGCGGCTGGCGGGGCCGGCGGCAAGACTGGCGCCATGACAGGTCCTGGACGAGACCGCCTGCGCGAGCTGCTCGACGCGGTGCTGGCCGGCACCGACGAGGGGGCCACGCGGTCGCTGCGGGAGATGGCCGGCGACGCGTACGCCTCGCCGTTCCACTTCAGCCGGCTGCTGTCCCGGCTGGCCGGCGAGCCGCCGGCGGCGATGCGCCGGCGGGTGATGCTCGAGCGCGCGGCCTGGCAGCTGCGGCAGGGTCAGACGGTCACCGACGTCGCCTGGGCCGCCGGCTACTCCTCGGTCGAGGGGTTCACCAGGGCGTTCAGCAAGGGGTTCGGGCACCCGCCGAGCGTCCCGGCGCGCAGCCACTGGCTGCCGGCGGCCAACGGCATCCACTACCACCCGCCGATGGCGTTGTGGGTCAGCTCGAGGGAGCACGCGATGAACCCGCTTACGGAGCAGCTGGTCAGCCACGAGCTGGACGACACCCGGGCTCTGCTGGAGATCGCGAAGGGCCTGCCGGAGGAGGAGCTGCGGGCGGTGTGGGTGCCGGGCCTGCGCGTCATGGAGTGGGACAGCCAGGAAGAGTCGATCATCGCGGTGCTGGAGCACCTGGTGTGGAACAGGGAGGTCTGGCTCGCCGCGATCGAGGGCGCCGACATGCCGCAGCGGGACGAGAACGCCGCGCGGGACGGCGTCAACGGGCTGATCGCCCGGCACGACGCCACCGCCGGGCGCTGGCTCGCGGTCGTTCGGGACATCGACGCCCGCGGCGGCTGGGACGACCGGATGATCGACGCCCTGTGCGAGCCGCCGGAGAGCTTCGTGCTCAGCGGTGTGATCGCGCACGTGCTCGAGTACTCGGCGCACCGCCGTCAGCTCGTGCGCCACATGCTGCGCGCCGCGGGCCGCCAGGTCGGCGCGGGCGACCCGATCAACTGGCTGCGCCGGCGGCGCGGCGAAGAGACAGGAGCGGACGACGAATGAGCGCCCCCACCACATCGGGCACCCCGGCGGCCGACGCGGCGGGCACGGCCAGCCGGACCGTCTACTACACCGGCACCACCCTCGACGGCTTCATCGCCGACGAGTTCCACTCCCTGGACTGGCTGATCAGCCAGGAGATCGACAAGGAAGGGCCGATGAACTACGACGAGTTCAGCGGCCGGATCGGCGCCCTGGTGATGGGCTCGTCCACCTACCAGTGGCTGCTGGACAACCACATCGACAAGGGCGGCAGCTGGGACTACCGGCAGCCGGCCTGGGTGATGACCAGCCGCCAGCTCCGGCCGGTGCCCGGCGCCGACGTCCGCTTCGCCCGCGGCGACATCCGGCCGGTGCACTCGGCGGCGGTGGCCGCGGCGCGGGCCAGCGCTGCTGCCGGCGGCGGCCGGGACGTGTGGGTGGTCGGCGGCGGCGACCTGGCCGGCCAGTTCGCGGACGCCGGGCTGCTGGACGAGGTCATCGTCTCGATCGCCCCGGTCACGCTCGGCCGCGGCGCGCCGCTGCTGCCGCGCCGGCTGGACCTGCGCCTGGTCGAGGTCGCCCGCAACGGCGCCTTCGCCTGCGCCCGCTACGACGTCGTCGGCCCCCGCGGCTGACAGGGA
>JADGHD010000482.1 GCA_019689615.1 Frankia sp.
GGCGGGGCCGCCCGCGGCGGGCGTGCCGGCCATGGCGGCCGGGGGGGCGCGGAGCGCGGCGAGCGGGCCGGGGTGGTCGGGCCGCCGGGCGCGGTGGAGAGAGGTGCTCGAGGTGGGTGAGGGGACCGAGGTGGTCGAGCCGGTCGATGGCGAGCTGGCGGCCGAGGACGCGAAGCTGGTCGTGCTCGCGCGCTCGGCCAGGCTGCGGGCGTACACGCCGGCCGGCGAGACCGCGGAGGGCGCGGCGGTGCGCGACACCGATGGCCGGACCTACGCGGCGGCGACGGTCGGCCACCGTAGCAGGCCGGAGCTGGCCACCAGCGCGCTGCGCGCCGCCGTGGTCGCCGCGGCCGCCAGCGGCGCCCGCAGGTTCGAGGCGGCGGCGGTGGTGTCCGAGGCGGCCGAGGTCGGCAAGGACGACCTGGCGGTGCTCGCCGAGTTCGGCCCGGGCGTACCGGTGTTCCTGGCCGGCCCGGACGGCGTGGCGCGGACCCGGACGACGCTCTGAGATGGCGCCACGACGCTCCGGCGGACCGGACAGCCGGCCAGCTCCCACGAGGACCGCCGAACCCACGAAGGCCGCCGGCCCCCCGACGACCTCCGGCCCCGCCAGGACGGCCGGCCCCGCGAAGGCCGCCAGCCCTGCCAGGGCGGCCGGCCCTGCCAGGGTGGCCGGGGACGGCGCCGCCGCGGCCGAGCCCGCCCACCGCAGCGGCTTCGCCTGCTTCGTCGGCCGGCCCAACGTCGGCAAGTCGACGCTGACGAACGCGCTGGTCGGCAGCAAGGTTGCGATCACCAGCGGCCGGCCGCAGACCACCAGGCACGCGATCCGCGGCATCGTGCACCGGCCGGACGCCCAGCTGGTCCTCGTCGACACGCCCGGCCTGCACCGGCCGCGCACCCTGCTCGGCCAGCGGCTCAACGACGTGGTCCGCACGACGCTGTCCGAGGTCGACGTGGTCGGCTTCTGCTGCCCGGCCGACGAGCCGCTCGGCCGTGGTGACCGGTTCATCGCCGAGGAGCTGGCCCGGCTGCCCAGGCGCACCCCGGTGATCGCGATACTCACCAAGGTCGACCGGCTCGACGACCCGGACCGGGTCGGCGCCCGGCTGCTGGAGCTGGGCTCCCTCGGGGACTTCGGCGAGATCATCCCGATCAGCGCGGTGTCCGGGTTCCAGCTCGACCTGCTCGTCGACCTGCTGGTCGCCCGGCTGCCGGCCGGCCCGCCGCTCTACCCCGACGGCGAGCTGACCGACGAGCCGGAGCGGGTGATGGTCGCCGAGCTGATCCGCGAGGCCGCCCTGGAGGGCGTGCGTGAGGAGCTGCCGCACTCGCTGGCCGTGGTGGTCGAGGAGATGGAGCCCCGGGAGGGCCGCCCGGCCGACCGGCCGCTGCTGGACGTGCGGGTCAACGTCTACGTCGAGCGGCCGAGCCAGAAGGCGATCGTGATCGGCGTCGGCGGGTCGCGGCTGAAGGAGGTCGGCACCAGGGCCCGCGGCCAGATCGAGGCGCTGCTGGGTACGCCGATCTTCCTCGACCTGCACGTCAAGGTGGCCAAGGACTGGCAGCGCGACCCCAGGCAGCTGCGCCGCCTCGGCTTCTGATCCCGCCTGGCCGGCCTCGCCCCGGGACGGCCGGCGGGGGCCCGGCCGGGCCGGCACTCCCGGGGAGGCCGGCGGGGCGGACGGTCGGCGACGCGGGTGTAACGCGCCAGCTCCGGCACCGGGCGGCGCCGGCCGGCGTGCGACGATTGACGTATGCCGGTCTATCGCGACGAGGGTGTGGTTCTGCGGACCACGCCGCTCGGCGAGGCGGACCGGATCGTCACCCTGTTCACCCGGCGCAACGGCCGGGTGCGCGCGGTGGCCAAGGGGGTTCGCCGCACGTCGTCCCGGTTCGGCGCTCGGCTGGAGCCGGCCATGTACGTCGACCTCCAGCTGCACCAGGGCCGCTCGTCGCTGGACACCGTCACCCAGGCCGACCTGCTCGGCCCGTACGGGGCGCTGATCGCCAGCGACTACGGCCGGTTCAGCGCCGCCGCGGTCATGCTGGAGACCGCGGAGCGCCTGACCAGCGAGGAGCGCCAGCCGGCGCTGCGGCTGTTCCTGCTGCTGGTCGGCGGGCTGCGCACGCTCGCGGCTGGCGAGCGGCCGGCGCCGCTGGTCATGGACGCGTTCCTGCTGCGCGCGCTGGCCGTCAGCGGCTACGGCATGGCGCTGGACGACTGCGTGCTCTGTGGGGAGCCCGGTCCGCACCCCTGCGTCTCGGTCGCCGGGGGCGGCGTAGTCTGCCAGCGGTGCCGCCCACCCGGTTCGGCGTCCGCGTCCCTGGCCGCGGTGCGCCTGCTCGCCGACCTGCTCCACGGCGACTGGGCCGGTGCCGAGGCCACCGACGCCCGCACCCGGCGGGAGGCGGCCGGGATCGTGGCCGCCTACCTGCAGTGGCATCTTGAACGCGGCCTGCGTGCCCTGCCGCACCTGGAACGGGCGTGAGCCCGGCCGCGGCCGCTGACCCGCGCCGCGACGACCGCCGGTGCCGGGGCGGCTGGCGCGGCGACGGTGGGGATTGCCCCGCTCGCCGAGGGTGATCGACCGGTTTCGGTGCGGCGCTGGGTGGGGGACCGGCAGGCAGCGCACCCGCCGGCCGGGTAGGAAGGAACCGAGCACGACTATGAGAAGCGGGGGCGGAATGCGTGGCGGCATCGTGCCGGGGGAGCGAGCGGGAGGAGGAGACCGGTGACTCTGCAGCAGGACGGCGGGGTGAGGGTGCGCCGGGACCCGCACCCGCACCCATCCGGGGCGCGGCCGCCGGCACTGCCGCCCGGCCTGGTGCCCCACCACGTCGCCATCGTCATGGACGGCAACGGCCGCTGGGCCCAGCTGCGCGGGCTGCCGCGGACGAAGGGCCACGAGGCCGGCGAGGACGCCCTGTTCGACTGCGTCGAGGGCGCGATCGAGCTCGGGATCCGATGGCTGTCGGTCTACGCGTTCTCCACGGAGAACTGGAAGCGCTCGCCGGACGAGGTGGCCTTCCTGATGCGGTTCGTCGACGGCGTGTTCGGCCGGCGGATCGATGACATGGAGGCGCTCGGGGTCCGGGTCCGCTGGGCCGGCCGGCGGCCGCGGCTGTGGCAGAGCGTCATCCGCCGCCTGGAGAAGGCCGAGCAGCGGACCGCCGGCAACGACCGGATCACGCTGGCGATGTGCATCAACTACGGCGGACGGGCGGAGATCGCGGACGCCGCCGCGGCGATGGCCCGCGACGTCAAGGAAGGCCGGCTGCGGCCCGACAAGATCGACGAGCGGACGGTGGCCCGTTACCTCGACGAGCCGGACATGCCCGACGTCGACCTGCTGATCCGCACCTCCGGCGAGCAGCGGCTGTCCAACTTCCTGCTCTGGCAGGCCGCCTATGCCGAGTTCGCGTTCGTCGACACCCTCTGGCCGGACTTCGACCGGCGCGACCTGTGGGCCGCCTGCGAGGAGTACGCCCGCCGCGACCGCCGTTACGGCGGCGTCGCCGCCAGTGCCTGAGCCGGACGCGCCCGGCCCGGCGCCGTCGGGCCAGCCCGGGGCGGCGGGCCAGGCGCAGGCGGCCCCCGTGCTGGCGATCGTGCGCTTCCGCCTGCCCGCGGACCAGGCCGAGGGCACGGAGCGGGCCGACGCCGCGGCCGCCGGGTTCGCGGCCGGCGCCGAGCGGGCGCTGGCGGCGCTCGCCCAGGCCGCCGGGTACCGGGCGGGGCGGCTGGCCAGGGCCGTCGACGACCCGGCCGAGTGGGTGCTGGTGACCGAGTGGGCCGGGCCGGGCGCCTGGCGGCGGGCGCTGTCCCGGTTCGACGTCCGGGTCGAGCTGACCCCGCTGCTCGCGCACGCCGTCGACGCCCCGGGCGCGTTCGAGGTGCTCGTTGGCCAGGACGGCCCGGACGGCGCCACCCACCGGCACGGCTCGTCGCTGGCCTCCGACGCCGCCACCGCCGCTCCCGGCGGCCGCTGAGCACCCCGCCCACCGCCGGCCGCGCGCGGTCCCGCGTCGTCGGCCCCGCTGTCACCGCTTGGGCCGTTTGTGTGTTTCCGCCAAGTAAGCTCCGAACGAGCGTCGGCAGCAAGCTCCGACGCGGTCGCGGGAGCGTGGGTGGAGCTGGCGAAGGGCGCGAACGCGCCGGTGCCGTGCCGGGTGGTGCGGGTGGGGCTGGCCTCGTCCCTGCCGGT